>JAAYFL010000015.1 GCA_012728235.1 Synergistaceae bacterium | reverse complement strand
ATGGCACCAGTGGAATTTGCTCTTTCCCAATAAAGTCCAAATAAAGTTGGCCAAAGAAAGACTGCTTCCAATCCGCCAAATGCAAATAAATTAATCCAAACCAATAAAGCAGGAGGATTAAGGGCTGCAAAAAACACGATAAGTCCAATAACTCCTGTCACGATAAGGCTCATATAACGAATTTTTTTTGGAGGAAGTTGCGCCGTATCGTTATGAGCTACGTAGTGAAAATAAAGGTCTTTGACTATCGTGGCGGAGCAGATTATTAGCATTGAATCAACAGTTGACATAATTGCGGCAAGAGGCCCGGCTATGAATATGCCTGCCCAAAAGGGGGAGAGAAGTTTTACGGTTATAGTTGGTATCGCTAAATCTCCTATCTCTATTCCGGGAAGCACCGCTCTTCCCATGGCTCCTGCCAGATGCATAGTCAGCATTGTAAAGCCCACGACAGCGGTTCCTATTATCATTGCACTGTGCAGTGACTTAGAATCTCTAAAGCCGAGACACTTTTGAGTGGTTTGCGGCAGTCCCAATATCCCAAATCCCACCAAAACCCAGAAGGAGAGGATGAAAGGTTTAGGAATTGATTCTCCCGCTCCGTTAGGTGTGATTAGTCCGGGATCAATTGAGTGCAGAGAAGAAATTACATTGGACACACCGCCTCCGGCCGCTATAACTGCGACAAGAATCGCAATTGAAGCCATTACCATCATAATTCCCTGTATCGTGTCCGTAAGAATAACAGCGCGAAAACCGCCGACTGTAGTATAAATTATCACTGTCAGTCCGAAAATCAGCAGCCCTGTCTGATATGAATACCCCGTAATAGATTCAAAAAGTCTGGCCCCACCGATGAACTGTGCCAACATAGATGACATAAAAAAAACAAGGAGAGCGACGGACGCTAATATAACGACCGCATCACTGTTGTATCTCGCACGCAATAAGTCTGTAACAGTGACTGCATTGGTTCGACGGGCTATGATTGCAAAGCGCTTTCCCAAAATTCCTAAAGTTAAAAAAGCAGTTGGAACTTGAATCATAGAAAGCAAAATCCAGCCCAAGCCAAGCTTGTATGCCACGCCCGGTCCTCCAATAAAACTGCTTGCACTTGTATAAGTGGTGATTATTGCCATCGCAAGAACGAACCCGCCCATGGAGCGGCTGCCAAGAAAATACTCTTCCATAAAGCCCGCAGTATCGGTTTTTCTAACTGCAATTTTGTTCGCGAAAAGGGCGATTGCCATAATTAAAGCTAAATAAAGAGCGAGAGGAATCATTATTTCTATTCTATCAATCATCTTTTTCTACCTCGTCCAAAGGCATTTCTTTGAAGAAAAACTTCACAGCAGCCCATAAAGCTAAAGTTACGATAAAGTAGCCGACTATACAGCTATAAAAAAACCATTCAGGGAAGCCAAAAATATATTTATACTCAGAAGGGTCATCCCCGAAACCGTAGGCAGTAAAATACCACCAAAAAAAGAATAAAAGATATAGGCAAATAATTATAAACGTCTCTGTTTTGATGATTTTATTGCGTTCTTTACTCTTCAAAATCAGTACCTCCCAAAAGAGCCTTAGTAAAGCAAAGTATAAGTCATAACAAGCAAAAGCGAAATAAAAACTTCTTTGATAAAGTGTAAAAAAACTATTAGAATGGTAGAATAAACAGTTGATAATATGAAATTATCGTGAGAAATTATAAAAATAGCCATATTCTTAATTAATAAAATGGGAGTGACTCTGATGAATACGAGCGAAGCAATGGAAAAGAAAAACGAAATAATAGGTATTTCTCTCTGTGACAAACTCAACTCTCATGGTTATAAAGCTCAGTACGTCAAAGACAAAGAGTCCGCACTCCAAGAAGCCCTAAAGCTAATTCCAAATACTGCGACAGTAGGTATTCCTGGATCTATGACAGTTAGAGAAATAGGTCTTGTAGAATCCTTAGAGAAGAGAGGCACGCAGACAGCTCATCACTGGCACCCAAATTTAGGCATGGAAGAGGTCAGGGTGCTTCTCATGAAAGAATTTCTTTCCGATTGGGTAGTGACCAGCGTAAATGCCATAGCCTTTGACAAGGCCATGTTAATAAATATAGACGGTACAGGCAACAGAGTGGGAGCGATGTCTTGGGCTCCAGGGAAACTCCTTGTAATAGCCGGAATAAACAAAATAGCCATGACAGTTCATGAAGCCATGTCCAGAGCGCGTAACATCGCAACACCGGCAAATACGATCAGGCTTAATCTGTCTACTCCCTGTGCGACAACAGGATACTGCTCTGACTGCAATTCACCTGAAAGAGCATGTCATATTGTAACTATGTTTGAAAGACCTCCAATGGGAAGAGAGTGTCATGTGATTATAGTAGGCGAGAGGTTGGGCTACTAAAATAATGCAAGCCGTTTGGCGAAAAATACTTTGCATAAGATTATGGAACAAAAGCTT
>JAAYFL010000014.1 GCA_012728235.1 Synergistaceae bacterium | reverse complement strand
TCTTGAAGAGATGGACCGGCCGGATCCAAAACTGGGGACAAATTCTGCTACAACTGTCTATTTACTTCCCCGACAAAGTTAAAGCGCACCTACGATGAACAGACGGAAGAAGGGCAAAGCACAAAATTATTGACAGACCCTCTCTGATCGTGTTCGCGATCCGTGGGGACGGTTCTTGTGGCTGGTGGAATAGTCTGTTGAGCAAAATATCTGTAGCTGTCAATTTATCATTGCAATTCTTTTATCATCATAGCTTTCACTCCCTCTTTCACCTTCCACAATTCGGCAAAAGTAGGGTTTCTTTTGCAAAAAAAGAGCCCGAAGGCTCTGTTATATTAATAAATTTTTAGCAGACATAATCCCTCTTCAAGTTTTAACTAATTAACCTGACTAGGATCCCATATTCTATGTTTAGCAACTAACTCCCAATCAACTTCCAACGCTCTTATTTCTGTCCCATTAGGTAATGTCTTGTTCGTCTGTTTAATATATCCATCATTAATGAGATTACTTAAAGCTGCCGAAATTTTAGCTTTATCGGCTTTAAACCTCTTAGCTGCACCTTCCACTGTACGGGAAAATGAGGGTATATAATTATTTCTTTCTGCCCAATGGATAACTTCTAATACTTTTGGTCTAAATTCACCTACCCGATTCTCGGGCCTTATCAACATACCATGTAGCTGAATTCTTTAATTGTTCACTAAATGAGCCCATAACTGCAAAAACTCCAACTATTTTATCCAAAAATGTCCTCAAATAGGCGACTACACTGTGGAAATGCCCATCTCCGGTTACTAATATATATTGCTCTATATGATTACGTTTTAATATTGATTGATAAATATGATCTAACAAGAAGAATTCATTTTATTATACCAATAAATCAAACATTTGTAAACTGTTCCATTAGAAAAGATGACTTTTCTGCTATGAATGAACATTACTGTATTTAATTATTATGCATACTAAAAGCCCCTCGGACGGTACTTTAATTAAACATATCAAGTTGCCTAGTGTTTATTGTCCTTGGACGATGGCTTATTACCTTAACTATCTTATAAGATTTGTTTACGTAACAATTTAGCTCTGTGTCAAAAGATTTATTAACCTCTAAATCAACAATTAAAATATCACCTTTGGAAAATGGAACTCCTGCATCAACTTTATCCCAGAATTGGTTATCCGTTATAAAACTCGATATCTTATTGCCCTGAAAAATAAACTCCCACTTTCTATTCCTTTGAAAAACAACCTTCAATATCGATACACTAACATTTTGAAGTAGTTCGATTTGCTCTTCGCTTTCAAGCATTTCGTTATTTTGGGCCAAATCGGGAAATCTATTACTTTTTACATGAAATGAACCAGCGTTTTTAGCGTCTAACAAAAATCCCTCAACTTCTGGATTTTCAGCAAGTTTATCAAACATTTTTTCCATATGGTTATTAACCTCTAGATTCCGACCATATATTTGAAAAACATCGCCAGAAATAGTAATGCTGGCTTGATCTTTAACTATAATAACAAACCCGTTATTTTGCGGCTGAATATCGTCCGGTTTTTTACCTTTTAAAAAACTTTTTAACGTTAGAATGTCAACTAAAAGAGTAACAACTTTATGAATTGTATCTAAGGTACTCTTCTGGTCACTAAAAAGCAACCCAAAAAGTCCAGAAGCTTTTCTAGTCAGTTCTAAAAATACGTCAAAGCTGCCTCTCTCTGTAGCAGTGATTCTAATTTGTAATTCTTCATTGTTTATTCTGCTAATTACTTTTAACATTTCCGAAAGATGTAACAAGGACACTAAAAGGGTATCCAAATCAATTTGATTCAGTTGCCCTTCGTAGCCAACTTTTAATTCCATATGATTTGGCACAAAAATCCCTCGCAGAATACTAAAAATATTAAAATGTATATATTTACTATAAATTGCGTTTTCTTTCTATTTGTAAATTTCTCTAACAAAACGAAAAACCCGCCAATACTGACAGATTACTACTTTAAGTATAAAAACATAAACCTGTCAAACGCAAGAGCTTTGCGTTTAATCTTTAACAATGGCTATAAAGTCAGTCCTTGCTTTATGTCGCTAACTAAAAATGATGTGTTATAACACTGTGCCTGTCCGTGATCTGAATCTTATACTGCTTCATGCGTGTGTCTCCCGAAATCTCTGAAAGGCAGCAGATGCATCCAGCACATTTACTTTTTTCAATATTGTCGCATCCTTCCTTATAACTTTGTATGTGTTTCCTCTATGCACCTCAAACAAACTT
>JAAYFL010000013.1 GCA_012728235.1 Synergistaceae bacterium | reverse complement strand
GAATAAACTCAACGGGACTTTTAATGCAAGGCGGAGAGCATTGATAAACTTAAGTAAAAAACAGATATGGATTTTAGCTATGCTTATAAGCACATCACTACATTTGGGAGTGATCTTTTATATTCCTGTCCCACAAAGAAAAGAGAAGCCTCCCATAATGAGAGTTAGCTTTACAACTCTTCCCAAAAAAGTTGAAAAAATAGACGTACGACAGACGGCAGGACCCAAAAAAGAAACTGAAAAAAAAGAAATTAAAAAAAACATAAAACCTAAACCCAAGCCAAAGCTCGAGAAACCAAAAGAGAAAATTAACGAAGAAAATAAAACGGAAGTTCCCGCAGCAAGAGAAATATCTCAGACACCTGCAAAAAACATACTCCCGGAAGAGGCAGATTGGCAGGATACTTCTCAATCCGATGTTGCTGATGACTCATATTCCGGTTCAGCACAAACCTCGAATATGCCTGTTATGGAAGGAAGGGCAGGAACTTCTGCTGCTCCTATAGATGTTCAGACGTTAAGAATTACAAAAAAAGTTCTTCCTGAATACTCCGCCTTCTCTAGGAAGCGTAAAGAAGAAGGATCGGTTGTAATTATTATTACAATAGAAAATGGAAGAGTAACGGACACAGAGTTAGAAAAAACCAGTGGATTCCCTCGTTTAGATGAGAGTGCAATAAGAGCAGCAAAACAGTGGAGATTCGATTACAATGGAACAATAAGGGCGAGGTTGCCCATAGTATTTAAATTAAAATAGAAATGGTGTAAAAATGAGCGAAAGAAACAGAATCTCTTTTAACAATAATACCCTTCGCCTTGGTGGCACATCCTGGGTTGTACCCGGAACTTTAGAAGAGAATTTGCGCTGTCTGTCAGAAAATGTATCGGACATGGAAATAGTACTCTTTGACACTCCCGATGGCTCCAATATCCCACATGAAGACGAAGTGCGCGAGCTCGGTTATCTTTTGGGAGAGCTTGGTATGACTTGTAATATCCATTTCCCTGTTGATGTCTGTAAAGCAGAAGTATCAGATATCAAAGAGAGAATAAAATGTGAAGATACATGTCTTCGCATAACAGAACTCTTCTCTCCCATAAAGCCATTTGCATGGATACTGCATCTCGTCGGAGAAGTTAGAGGCAGAGTCCCCAGCAAAGAATTGGAAATTTGGAAAGAGCTCACTCGCTCTTCGGCGTTGCGCATAGCAGCATCTGTTGACGATAAAAGCCGGATTTGTGCTGAAACACTAGATAATGAATTTTCATACATTATCGATATAGTAAGAGAAATAGGGTTATCCGTTTGTTTGGACGTAGGACACCTAATAAAAGGAGAATATCCCGCACTAGAGTATACAGAAAAATATATGCCTGAAACACGCATGATTCATCTGCATGGAGTGATGCCCGACGGAACAGATCATGTTGATCTTTCTTATTTTGATAAAGAGCTATTGAAAAAAATAATAAAACTTGCAGATGACGACCGTGAGAGAGTAATGAGCATAGAGGTATTTGAAGATGACTACTTCCGTTCATTGGAAGTTATAAAAGATTTTAAAGAAAATTATTTTAATTAGCAAAAATTGTTATATTGCATTTTTAATCAAGATGTAGTATTGTCTACAGACAACCAAATATAGAATTGATGTTCAGTTAGGGAATTCGGTTAAAAGCCGAAGCAGCCCCGCTACTGTAACCGGGACGAACCCGCAAAAAGTCACTGCCGAAAGGTGGGAAGACGCGGAAGTAGGATGAACGGAAGCCAGGAAACCTGCTG
>JAAYFL010000012.1 GCA_012728235.1 Synergistaceae bacterium | reverse complement strand
ATGTGTCTATAAACAATGTTTATGCAAAGTTTTTGCACGGCAATGCTAAGATAAACGGAAAAATTACTCTAGCTAATAAAGTTACATCTGCAGAAGACGCTGTCCTTGACCTAAAAATTCTGACGGACGAATTAAATTTATACGAACTTCTTAGAAAACACCTCCCATCTGTAAGAGGCGTTCAGGGGTTATTGAAAAGCGAAATACATGTTAAAGGGCCTGCATCTACTCCAACTTTTTCTGGAGTGGCAACGTTGGAACCCCTTAGGTACCGTGATTTCTTACTTCCTGAAGTTTCTTTTGATTTTAACGCAGACCATAAGAACATAGACATTTCGAATGCAAAAGCTTCTTTAAAAGACGGATCTATAAGTGGTTCCGGTAAAATATATAAAAAAAATGAAAGCTGGGAAACTCTGTTAAACGTAGAAGGCGATAGAGTTGACCTTAGACAGTTCGGAGCCTATCTCCCTGAAAAAGTAAGAGACAGACTGGGAGGTCGTGCCAGTTTTGAACTGCACGGCGATGGTAAACTTGGCAATTTTACCGGTAAAGGACAAATTAAATCCAACTGGCTAAGAGTCATGGGTATTAAGTTTACAAATTTAAATGCTCCCTTTTATATAGCAGACGGATATGCATTTATTGAAGACGTAAATACTGACATGAACGGCGGAATTTTGTCCGGCGGTATTGCCGTAGATCTTAAAAAGAACGTCTGGGGGGGAATGTTAACGGCACTTGATATTAATATAGACTCAACTGTTAAGCAGTTTCTTCCCAATATCAAGGGAGAAATAACAGGGAAAGCTGACTTAAAAATAAGAGGCCAGGGTGAGACAGGAAGGCTTAGTACGGTGAATGGAAGCGGTGTCATAATAATGAAAGACGGTTCTATCTCCGAATTTGATGCGGTAGAAGCGGCCATGAAATATACATCAGGTAACCCGTTAAGATTTGAATCTGTGCAAGCAACCTTTACTTTTGACGGAGGAAATATTGCCATTCTTCCCGGCAGTCAAGCTTTAGCTCCGGAGGGAGACCCCGTATATCGCTATGTCATGCTCGACGGGCTGGTTAATAATAAGCAAGAGGTTGCACTTTTTGCAATGGGGAAAGTCAATATTAGAGCGTTAAACGCTCTCTTGGGAGCATTGCAAGGAGTGATAAGTGTCGGTACCGATCTCACTTCAGATAACTTGGATAAAAATGAACTGCTTAAAAACTTTCTTGGAGGTGTATTATCAGGCTACACTCGCAATGAATTCAGTTTTATTACAATGAATATTAATGGAAAAATTGGAGCATTGCAGTATAGCAACGTCAAAGTTGACAAAAATACCACAAAACCCGGCACCTCGAAAAATATTCCTAAATCGGATAGCGACCCAGAGGAGAAAACTATTCTAGACGGCAATACTAAAATAAAAATTAATTTTGAAATTCCCGTTGGCCCAGGCAAAAGCAAGACTCCAGATAATATAAAGGACAAAGTTGTTGAACAGACACTGGAAAATTTGTTAAACAACTTGAACTTCGGTCTTTAATCATGAATCCTCGTATAACTTTAATTCTGGGTGGGGCAAGAAGTGGGAAAAGTTCTTTTGCAGAGCTATTAGCATTAAAGTCTAATGACAAAGTAACTTATCTCGCTACGGCAGAGACAAAAGACTCTGAGATGTTGAAACGAGTAGAAATACACAAGAAAAGACGTCCTCAAGAATGGGATACTTGGGAGGGAGATCTTACTACTCTTCCCTCTGTGATAGCTTCTCTTTCCGGAGTTTTACTGCTCGACTGTTTGACTATGTGGTTAACTCGATTTTTTCTAGAAAACGATCTTTCTGAAAAAGGTGATGAAGAAAGCTGGCTCAAGAGAGAGGAAGAGATCAGAACCCTTACTGAAAAATTGTGCAATGCACCTAAAGGGAACACTCACCTAATCATAGTAAGCAATGAAGTTGGCTTTGGTCTTGTTCCACCTTATATAATGGGCAGAAGATTCCGCGACCTTCAAGGAAGAATAAATCAGCTCGTGGCATCGAAAGCAGACAATGTTGCACTAGTCGTTGCGGGCTGTCCTCTTTGGATAAAAGGAAAAGAGGCCTTATAATATTAGTCTTTACAAACAATATGATTTAAATGAGGTGTAAATAATAGATGAAAAAAACTTTTGAAGCTTATATGAGCAAATTAGAGAGCGAAATTCGCAATACTCGCTTTTCTTTTAATTTCTTGTCTCGCTTTGTGGTTATATGGACTTTATTAACACGTATTCCCCTACCTAAACGTTTTTGGCCGGAAGAAAATATTCAAGGCAAAGATGCGCTCGTTCTTTCTCCGATTGTCGGAGGCATAATTGGCATGCTAACAGCCATGATTGTTCTCTTTTTTTCCCTTTTACGTATCGGAAATCTTCCTGCAGCGTGGATTGGAGCAGCATTTTATGTTCTTTCAGGCTGGGCTATGCATCTTGACGGCTGGAGTGATCTTTGGGACGGGTTGGGTTCTGGAAGAAGCAAAGAAGAGCTTCGCTCTGTGATAAAAGACAGCTGTCTCGGCTCTTATGGGGTTATCGGATTAATTTTAGCACTAGCTCTTTGGACAACCTTGCTTGCTTCCGTGCCAAACACGCAAAAAATAGCCGCACTGATGGTTGCCGCTTCAACAGGAAGATTTGCAATGTGTGTCGCAGCCTTAAAAGGTGAATATCCCTGGGAAAAAGGCCTGGCAAAAGGATGGGTGGATGGGTTTGAGGGATATGACATTTTTCTCTCCTTTATCTGTTCTCTTTTTTTCATGCCCATTGCTCCGCTCTCTTGGCTTATTTCAATGTTTTTAGCCTCAATCTCCTCCTATTTTTTAGCTGTGCACATGAACAAAAAGCTTGGTGGAGTTAATGGCGATGTGCTTGGTGCAGTCGCTGTTTTGGGAGAGCTGTTATCTCTTCTGGTTTTTGCTCTGTGAGTTTTAAACCAAAACTTATTGTAGTCGATATAGATGGCACAATATTAAATAGTAAGTGTGAATTGAGTGAACGAACGAAAAATGCATTGCAAAAAGCTATTGAACAAAATATAAATATAATCGTAGCAACAGGCCGAATGTATACCTCAGCCTTACCTGTATTAAAGAAAGCAGGAATACATCTTCCATCTATTTTTTTTGATGGGGCTCTTATACGCAATCCTAAAACTGACGAAACCCTTTATGAAAAAGGGTTGGGCGAGAAACTAACAGCAGAAATAATGGATTTCTATTATGCAAACGGATGGTATTTACAATCTTATTTTAACGACAACCTATACGTTGTCGACAATAATGATCCAAGATGTAAATATTATGAAAGTATTGCTAAAATTGATGCCATACCTTTGGGAGATGATTTCTGGAGCTTTTACGTAAACTCTTCCAAACTTTTAGGGATTGAACAGGACTTTTTAATGCTCGAGGAAAAGCTTGAATTAACAAGAGAAAAATTTGGTGAGCGAATCTACTCCGTAAAATCATGGGGGACTTTTATTGAGATGGTCCATCCTGAGGTGAACAAAGCCGCTGCTCTGGCAATATTAGCTAAAGAGATGGGAATCCATCGTAAAGATGTTTTGGCTATTGGTGACAGTGAAAACGATTTAGAAATGCTTGAATGGGCAGGACACGGCGTTGCAATGGGAAATTCAGAAAACCATGTAAAAAGTATGGCAGACGAAATAACTCTTGACAATGATAAAGATGGTGCCGCAAGAATCATTGAAAAATATCTGAGGATTTAACCGTTACCTGTAAAATTCAAAATATCATCACTTGTTTTGGAGGCGCATTTATGAAAAAATTCTCCGAGCTTAAAGCTCCTACGTTATCATTTGAAATTTTTCCACCAAAAGGAACTGGTAAGCTTGACAGTATATTTTCTACTGTAGACGCTCTTGTTAGTTTGGACCCTGACCTTATAAGCGTCACATATGGTGCCGGTGGTACAAGTAGAGAAAACACCGTTGAAATTGCTTCCAAAATACAAAACTTACACTCCCTCCCGGCTACAGCCCATTTAACCTGTGTGGGAAGTACGAAAGAGGACATGAAGTGCATCCTAACCAATCTTCGCGACAAAGGGATTAGAAATATATTAGCTCTTCGCGGAGATTTAGCTGATGATGGAACCCTAACAGATTTCTATTACGCTTCTGACCTTATCAAGTTTATAAAATCGGAATTTGACTTCACTATTTTTGCTGCCTGTTACCCCGAAAAACATATTGAAGCACCCTCTATGGAAGAGGATTTGCTTAATCTAAAAAGAAAAGTTGATTGTGGGGTAGATGCTCTAATCTCTCAGCTTTTTTTCGACAATAACTTTTTTTATGATTTCCGAGATAACGCACGAAAGATCGGAATAAAAATTCCAATAATTGCGGGTATTATGCCGATTACGTCTGCATCACAGATAAATAGAATGGCGAATTTGTGCGGTGCTTCTATTCCGACAAAAGTACAAAGAATAATAGCTGCATATAGTCATAATGGAATGGCAATGAGAGAAGCAGGGCTCGCTTATGCAACGAATCAAATAGTTGACCTCCTTGCAAATGGGGTGGATGGAATCCATTTATACACAATGAATCAACCTACGCTTGCTAAAACAATATCAGAAAGCATTCGCGGAATATTATATTCTTTGAGAGGTAAACGTGAATAACTTCTACCCTTTCGTACTAAAAGAAACGTTGCGTTTACTTTCAATGCAAAAGCAAACGGCCGATGTCACTTTTTTAAACAAAGTGGAAGAACTGTATGAAAAGTTAATTGCTTCCGCAGCGCCTAAATCACTTTCTGCTCGTGTTCCAGTAACGATTAAGAACGATACTGTAAAATTCGCTTCTTATACAGTAAACTCTGAGAGTTTAGCCAAATTATTAAAGAATTGTAGTTTTTGCTTGTTAATTGCAACCACACTGGGATCGAATGTCGATACACTGATATCGCGAACTCAGATAGAAGATATGTCCGATGCTGTTATTCTTGACGCCCTTGCTTCATCACTTGCAGACTTACTTTGTGACATGGAAGAAGCATCTGAAGCAAAAAAACTTTCGGAAAATGAATATTTAACCATGCGCTTTAGTCCCGGATATGGAGACGTTCCTCTCATTGCATCTGAAGGAATACTTGAAATATTAAATGCTAAAAAGAGGATAGGCATGGGATTAACAGAATCATCAATGCTCATTCCGATAAAATCAGTAACTGCTTTTATCGGAATATCTGACAGAAAAGAACATCGCGGATTATCATGTGATAGTTGTTCCATTGCAGATCGTTGCTTATATAGAAAAAGGGGGGATTTTTGTGGCATTCGAAATAAATAATGACAAGGTATTAATTTTAGATGGGGCCATGGGTACTATGCTACAAAAAAGAGGCCTTAAAGTAGGAGAAATCCCCGAACTACTTAATTTTACTGCACCTGACATCATAGAAGAAATTCACACAGAATATCTCGATGCAGGGGCGGACGTAATACTTACAAACAGCTTCGGAGCAAATCGTTTCAAAGCTAAAAAAATAGGGCGCTCCGTAGAAGAAATAGTTGTAGCATCTGTCAACATCGCGAAGAAAGCCATAGCCGGAAGAAAAGATAAATTTATCGCTCTCGATGTTGCTCCGTGCGGAAAAGTGTTGGCTCCTGCAGGCGATCTATCATTTGAAGATGCTGTAGATATATTCGCAGAAATAGTAACTGCCGGTGAAAAAGCAGGTGCTGACTATATACATTTTGAAACCTTCACAGATCTCTATGAGTTAAAAGCTGCCATTATAGCTGCGAAAGAAAATTCAAAGCTCCCCATTGTCGCAACTATGAGCTTTGAAGAAAATGGAAATACTTTTTTTGGTGCCACTGTAAAATCCATGGTTATTACGTTAGAGGCTCTTGGGGTCG
This sequence comes from Synergistaceae bacterium, assembly GCA_012728235.1. Classification (NCBI taxonomy): domain Bacteria; kingdom Thermotogati; phylum Synergistota; class Synergistia; order Synergistales; family Synergistaceae; species Synergistaceae bacterium. Next base: position 13,227 of record JAAYFL010000012.1, on the reverse strand, counting down.
TGGCACTCGGAGTAAACTGTTCTCTCGGTCCCAAACAACTTTCCTCCATAGTAAATGAGTTGCTTGAGTTCTCTTCTGTACCAGTTTTTATAAAGCCAAATGCAGGACTGCCTATCATAAGAGGGGAAGAAATTCAATACGACATAACAGCAGAAGAGTTTGCTTCATATATGAAAGATTATGCTCTTTTAGGAGTCAGAGCAGTTGGTGGTTGCTGCGGGACTAACCCTGAATATATAAAACTTCTAAAGAAAGATCTTAGTAAAATTAAACCGAAACCCATATCATTTAAAAACTTTACCGCTATCTGCTCTCCTTCAAAACAGGTGTTTTTTGGGAAAGACATTGCCCTAATTGGCGAACGCCTCAACCCAACAGGAAGAAAAACACTTCAAGCGGCAATAAGAGAGGGCAATATTGACTTTATTCTAAAAGACGCGATAAAACAACAGGAACAAGGAGCTAATCTGCTTGATGTAAATATGGGATTACCCGACATAGACGAACCTCATATGCTGTCCAAGGTTGTTAAAGAAATACAAGCCATATTAGATTTACCGCTTCAAATCGACTCTTCAAATTATGACGCATTAGAGAGTGCCGCCCGTATTTATAATGGCAAACCCATAATAAACTCTGTTAACGCTAAAAAAGAATCTCTTGATAAAATTTTGCCTATAGTGAAAAAATATGGTTGTGCCATCCTAGGGTTGACCTTGGACGATAGCGGCATTCCTGAAACTGCAGAAGAAAGAGTCGCGATAGCAGAAAAAATAATAAATACTGCAAAAAAATTAGGCATCCCATCAAAAGACATCCTAATTGACTGCCTTGTTATGACAGCTTCTGCTCAGCAGAAACAAGCATCTGAAACACTAAAAGCTGTTCGTCTTGTGAAAGAAAAACTTAAAGTAAAAACTGTCCTAGGTGTCAGCAACGTATCCTTTGGACTTCCCAATCGCCCATTGCTGAATCGAACCATGCTTGCGATGGCACTTACACAAGGACTAGATGCCCCGATAATGAATCCTGGAGACATAGACATGTCCGAAACTGTTGCCGCTTTTCGCACACTTACAGCAAAAGACAACAACTCTGAACAGTACATAAATAAATTTTCAGAACAAGCTCCAAAAAATAATAAGATAGAACAAAATGAATCTCTACCTCTGCCTTATGCAATAACTCACGGGCTAAAAAAAGAAGCGGAGGAAGCTACAAAGTCTTTGCTTGAAAAGAAAAAACCGTTGGATATAATTGAGAATGTAATTATTCCTGCTTTGAACTTAGTCGGAGAAAATTATGAAAACAACAATATTTTTCTGCCTCAGTTAATAAAATCAGCAGAAGCAGCCAAATCGTCATTTGAACTTCTGCGCTCTGTTCTTTCTAAAAACGATTCTCTTGCAATAACTCAAAGAAAAAAAATAGTCCTTGCCACCGTGCATGGGGATATTCACGACATAGGCAAAAATATTGTCAAAATTATCATGGAAAACTATAACTTCGATGTAATTGATTTGGGCAAAGATGTTCCTCCTGAAACAGTTTTACAAGCGGTAAAAACAAGTGGGACATCCATTGTGGGACTTAGTGCTCTAATGACTACAACGGTAGCATCAATGAAGAAAACCATTGAACTACTCAGAAGTGAGTGCCCCGCCGTAAAAATAATAGTAGGAGGAGCAGTTCTTTCTCCATATTTGGCAAATCATGTTGGAGCAGACTGTTATGCAAAAGATGCAATGGAGGGAGTAAGAGCAGCAGAAAAGTTTTAGCCTACTAATTATTTTTCTGTTTTTGATAAACTGTTTCAAGAGTGTTACAAGAAGATATGATCTATTTGATAGAGCCTACTTTATTGAAATCCATTTCGTTAAACTGAGATCTCTTTCCTTTGTGAAGACGGAGTTTTCTATGTTTTGTTCCTATTCCGCTTTTATCATTCTTTCTAGCATAAAAGGTCAGCCCGCCGCCATCTATTATATAGGTTGCCATTCCATTTTTTATTTCTCCACTTTTCATTACGTTGCTAGAATTCTTTGTTAGTAAGAAATTAGATATGCCTAATCCTTTTTCTGTTTTATACTTGTCGGAGGCAGTTTCAACTTCTACAACCCTTCCATTCACAAAAACTATTGACACAGCTCTATGTCGAAAATCTTTTTTGTTGTATACCCATGTTTCTACATCAGTTTTTTTAAAATTTGATTTCTCTTGGAATTTTGAGAAAAACTTTTTGTTAGGTTCTCCAAGATTTTTTTTGACTCTATCTTTCGTATCATCCAATGAAATATATCCCATCGATTTTCCTGGCATTATAACGAGTTTGCTATTGCCAGGATGACCCATCATAATTTTAGCTGCCAATGCACCATGTTCCCCTCGTTTATCAGAAGACACTTTTTTTGAATATCGTTCATATGCTTCAACTGCTTTTTCATATGCACGTAAATTTATCAACTTTTTCCCGGTTGAAAGCAATGCCTCTGTGTCATTGGTATATTTTGCAAAATTAGATAATGCTTCTATTGCACCGTTTCTATCTCCGCTTGTTATTTTTATTTTTGATGTTAAATTCCATAAATCCGCATTTTTCCTATCCTTCTTGGTGGCGTTTTCCAGAACACTTAATGCTTTCTCTTTATCTCCGTTTTCTAGATATAGCCAACCAAGTCGAATTGTTGCTCTTGTGTCGTTTGGCAATATTTCTAAATGCTTTTCATAATATTGAATGGCATCTTTTGTTTTGTTCATCATTTCAAAACAAAAAGCGATTTGATAAAGAACATCTTTTCGTTCCGGACGTAGTTTTAAAACTTTCAGAAAATGTTCAACCGCATAGTTATATTCTTGTTGTTTAAAAAGAATCGTTCCCGCCTGATAATGTTTTTCCGGCAAAACAGTTGATCTATAATATAGAATTCCACCAACTACAAACAAAAAGATTACTAGCGTGCTTAATATAATAAAAAGAGATTTGGGTAGCGGAGGACGCTGTTCTTTTTTCAAAACCCACTGTTTTTCTTCCTCTGTCGTTCCAATCTGTTCTTCTGTTGCTATATTAGGGCACATATTTTTTTTATCTTTTCTTCTTAAGTCCTCAAGCTTGGACATTTGTCTTTACACTACCCTTCCCAAAATAATGATTATCTATTGTTATATAACTCATAAATTCAAGCAAATATTATACAGTATATAGGTGCTTTTACTATGATATATTTTACCAACTTGTTATACAATACTTATTTAGTTTGGCTTTTCTTCCCCATATAAGCCATTTTTCAACATAAAATATGCCTTATATGGCAAATGATACGGAGGCGCTTTTTTGCTTTTAAATTTTAAAGAAATAGAACTTGGCGATATTAATTTTTTTTCTAAATACTGGCGACAAATGGACCAGATTAATTCCGGTTATTGTTTCCCCGTTCTTTGGGGATGGAACGAGGATTATGTCTGCAGTCTTGCTCCTGACGAAGAACTCGATCTTTTATGGATAAAACAAGCTACCCCCAATCCAGTAACACTGGCTCCTCTTGGAAATTGGCATCAAGAAAACTGGAAAAAAATAATTTTGGACCGCTTTGGTAAAAATATGGATTTTTATTATGTTCCTGAAGGGCTTCTTAAAATTTGGCAAAAACAATTTGGAGAATCCATTGAGATTGAAGAATTTCGCGGCGGGTGGGATTATCTTTATGACATCAAAAAACTTGCGACGCTCTCAGGAAACGCATATATGAAAAAACGAAATCGCGTTAATCAGTTTCGGAAAGCTTACAAGTATAATTATATCGAAATTACAGATGCAATAACATCAGAAGTTATGGATTTTCAACTCTCTTGGTGCCAAGCAAATCACTGTGCCGACGTAATAGGATTGAAAAGAGAGTGTCGTGCCATAAAAAGAATTTTAGAGAACTGGAACAATCTTCCTAATTTATGTGGCGGTGTAATTAAAGTAAACGATAATATTGCGGCTTACACGATAGGGGAACTTTCCGGAGAAACATTATTTGTCCATTTTGAAAAAGCCAGCTTAGAATATAATTCAGGTTACCAAATAATCAACAGAGACTTTTTAGCAAATACATTAAAAAAATACCCGGAATTAAAAATAGTAAACAGAGAAGAAGATTTAAATGACCCCGGCCTAAGAGAAGCAAAAATGTCTTATTTGCCTATAGATTTTGGAAAAGAATATCATGTCGAAATTAAATTTTAATATTTTTTAAAGGGGCGAAATTTTATGAGAGTGATTGATCTCGGACATCCCATAACAAATAATATGCCAACTTTCCCTGGCGACGAACCCCCTGTTTTAAAAAATCACTCACCTATAGAAAGTGGATATAGATCAACTTCTTTAATTATTAATTCGCACAACGGAACACACATTGACGCACCGGCTCACATATTTAAAGATGGAAAATATTTGGAAGAATATCCTAATGAAATATACTTCGGACTTGGAATTGTAATTGACGCTACTGCCTGCATAGGACGTGAAATAAAACTGGAAGATATCAAAAAAGAGTCTTTAGAAAAAATTGGCTATGTCGATTACGTCTTGTTCCGCACTGATTGGTCAAAAAAATGGGATACTAACCTTTACACCTCAGAATTTCCCGTGCTCTCTGAATCTTTAGCTTATTTTCTTACAACACTTAATATTAAAGCTGTAGGTTTTGACACAATTTCAGCAGATGAAATAGCTTCTGAAGAAATGAAAATACACAAAATTCTTCTTTCTTCTGATATTTTAATTATTGAAAACCTTTGCAATTTGGATAAAGTAGGAGAAGAAGTTTTTTGTCTGACTTGTCTTCCCCTGTCTTTTTCAAATCAAGACGGAAGTCCGACAAGAGTCATGGCCATACTGGAGAATTAAGTATCCTTTAAAATCCTATCTATTTTTTATTATCAAGCTTTGCCTCAAAAAAATTCCATCTAAGCTTGTTTAAGTCAAACAGCTATTCTGAGAAAAGGTTCCGGCTATAAGGAATCCAGTACAGTGTTTGAACGCCATCTTGAGGCCTATGCGCTGCTTTGCTCTCAGCATAGAAACTTAACAACGCCTTATACAGTTTCCCTTCATACCACACAACCGCGCCCTGATCATAGTAAGTCGTGTCCCTATATTTATTATTTAAAATAGGAATAAATTCCGGATGCTGAGTTGTCGACTCAATCAACTTATCTGAATCAAAAGTACTTAAATGCAGATACCCTCCATATTGATAATACCTACCCTTTTTAGGTCTTTTTTCATTGCCTGCGATATCTGCATTGCTTGCCTCTCCTTCTTCTTCTCCGCTCGGATATTTAGCCTCTACGTAATCGGGTTTAACAATATCCTCTGTTACTTCTACCCATTTATTTCTGTCCACAATTTCGCCAGTCGGCCATGAACTTAGCGCAACAGTATTATTTGAAGGCGCGTACATATAAGTTTTCCCATTTGAACCTTTAACCAATGTTCCTAAGCCAAAAAATCTATTACGTGCAGAAAAATAAGGAATTACATCTCTTGGAACCTGTATTGTACCATCCGGCATTATCACTTTATTTGATACATATGTTATGGCATTCCAGATTATTTTAGCCTGATAATGAGGCTCAACTTTTAACGAAGGAGAAGGACGGACTCGTCTATATATCATATTGTCATGAGGATTAAAAACTATATCTCCATAATCATATTTTGTACTTGAATTGTACTCTCTGCAGGTAAAATACTCATAATTTAAGTCAGAAGATAAAAGCATTAAATCGAGCCTACTCCATCCTATTTCAGTGTGATTTTTTAAGCTTTCTCTATACAAAAAATCTGTTCTGCCGGGTGGCATTCCCTGAAAGTCCTTCCATGTCTCTGTGAAAAATGTCTCATCATTCATCATTCTCCACTTGGCAGTACTCTCAGAATAGACATAGCTTGCCTCGTTTTCTTGTTCTCCTAATATTAAGTTTTTGGTCAATTGGTATACATGTCCGTTTTTATATATTACATAATAATAAGAATCGACTTTAAAGCTTATTGATACTAGTTCTTTTGCTGTATTCAATCCTACGGTGAAAAATTCTGTCTCATCAACGAACTCTGAAAAATTAAAATCTTCCAGTACGGAAACAACAAAGCTTGCAAAATTTGTATCTCCTAACGGATCATATACCAGATAGCTGGCTTGATATTTAGGATTACCACCTTCATGCTCAGTCCATTCTGTTTTCGCCTTCGCAAATGTTTCTGAAACATCACCAATTATTTGGTCCAAATATTCTTTTTGTTCTTGTATGGATGACCCTGGTCCTGTACCGGTAAATACCTCTGTGTCTTCAGCTTTATATGGGCGGCCTATACCTGAAGGTCCCTCTGGTAAAATCTTCACTGCATCGCTCCAGCGTTCTGCAACACAGTACCTTAGATAATATGGGCTGATCTCGTATTTCTGGGGGTCTTTATGAGCTGCAAGTCTTACGTGCCTACCTGAAGTGGGGTGGGAGTTAATTATGTTGTCTACAACGACGTCACCCGAAGTAGTAAAAAGCTTTAAATAGCCGGGAGAAGATAAATTGTCTACAAGCTCTGTCGGATCATCTTCATTTTTTGCAACGGCCCAGAAAATATCTCCGTCATTTTCGGGAACCAAGTAGTCAGCAAGAATCATCGTGCTTGTCCATAAGGACTTTCCAGACAACGATTCCATATCAGATGCATTTAATATCTTCACATATGATGAACTTACAAAATATAAAACATTGCCGGTTCCAGAAAAAGAACTCCCCTCTCTTGAAAATTTATTAAAAAGAGCCTTATCCAGAGTCACATTTAACTCGGCTGAAGGTTGTTCTGCATCTTGTGCATGTAAAATTATTTTTAGAATAAAGTAAGAGAGTTCAGGGACAGCACTTGTCACAAAAGGCAAATTGAAGCTCAAAGAGGAAATGTACTCAGAGCCTACCAACTTTGTATCCCCGGAAGAATTTCTATAAGTTACAGAGCCATCTTTCAAAAATAAATAATATTCATTGTCTTCTAATTCACTCGATGCCGGAATAGCAGCCATATCAGCGATATTAAGCACTTTCATCTCACTTGCTATATTAAGCTTTGGAGCAATTTTGCTGTTAAAGGAATCAATTGTGAAGCGTGTCCCCGTTATTATCCGACTGTGAGCGGCAGTTTTTGAAAATAAATCAACCCCGACTCTTATGCCAAAGGCAATAGAAGCAAAGACAATTGCAGAAATAAAAAGTCCGATAAATAATTCTACAAGGGTAATTCCCTTAAAACGTTTTTTCATCACGGTTTCCTCTCTATCACATAGAAAGTTGACGTTCTTTTAATGGGTAATTTATATCTAAACTTCGTGATGAGAAGAGATGAATTCCCAATGAGAAGAGATGAATCACCAATATTGGTGACAACGTCTATCTGTTCCCCATTATGTTCTATTTTTTGATTTATCGGGCTGATTGGTGTTCCAGAATGACTCGAAGTCACATCTATTCTCATATTTCTGTCCATTAGATATTCTTCGGGCAAATTAGCAAGTTTTTGTTCTTTTATAGTGTTCTGTCCGGCATCAATAATTATCCTTGCGCCAAAAGTTAAGGATAATGCAAGAGCCAATAATCCTACGGTGAAAATAAGCATAGACACAATGGCCTCTACAAGAAAAGATCCTCTTCGTCTCATTTTTTTATGCTCCATCTGACAGTTTTCGGGGTTGCCTTCATGTCTATTCTGGCTGTTACTCCCCTATATTTATCCTGTTCATACGCTGTTACTGTGACAAAAACTACAATGGAAAGAACTCCCTGTATTTTAACCTCTACTTCGTTTAAAATCCCTGTCTCTGGATCATCGATTACTGTAGTTTTTTCAGAAAAAACGCCATTTTCGATGGCGGCTGCATCTCCAAAATATTCTGGTTCCAAAATAATAGCTTCTGCCACTGTGCTTGCCGTAGAGCGTGCAATATGAGTGAGTCTAGAGGTCATTGTCCCCTTCCCGCGCCATATTTCATTGTGTGTTATCTGAGAAGCTACGTTTATGGCAATTGCAGATAACATTGATAGAATCAAAAAGCCTGATAGCACAATCATTAGCAACGATGCACCTCTGTGTTTCATGCGAAAGCTAGTTTTGCTCACCCAAATTCACCTCTTTAACACCGCCATGCTTTTATTTTGTGTTAATTATAACTTAAAAGGATGTTTTTTAAAAAGATGACTAACAATGCACTTCTTTTTTGTTTATTTAGATAATTATAAAATTAATATAATCTCAAATAATTTATGTAAATAAAAAGTGCCACGCTTTTATCAAGCGTGGCACTGTGTCTTCATGGAGCCGTCTCCCGGATTTGAACCGGGGACCCCATCCTTACCATGGATGTGCTCTACCTACTGAGCTAAGACGGCACCGGTTAAAAATATTTAATAAAACTATAAAAAAATGGTGGTAGAAGTTGGATTTGAACCAACGTAGGCTCTCGCCGGCAGATTTACAGTCTGCAGCCATTGACCACTCGGCCATTCTACCACTCAGTTGTAACAGTAACGCTGTTTATTGCAGTTACGAGCAAATATTCTACATTATATAGATATTTTGTCAAGAGTCAGCATAAATTGCCAAGATATTTTAGCTAAATCGAAGACGTCATACTCCTTAAAATTTATTAAATTTAAAAAGTTATTTTACAACTTTTATCTTGAGAGTAGTATATAATTGCTTTTGTATAATAAAAAGGAGCGTTCTTATGAAAATAAAAATTGATAATTTTGATAACAAACCGATACTCTACTCTGCAACTTTTCTTGTAATTCTCATATGGAGTATAACTTTTATCTCAACGAAAACCCTATTAAAATATTTTGCTCCTTTTGAAATCATTTTTTTTCGCTATGTGATTGCTTATCTTGTTTTTTGGATAATTGATCCACATCCTATTATGCCTAAAAACTTTCGTGATGAACTTAGATTTATCGCTTGCGGTCTTTTTGGAGTAAGCATTAATTTTATGCTTGAAAATACAGCCCTAATGTATAGTACGGCTGCTAATGTTAGCTTAATTGTATCTGCAGCACCGATGCTTACAGGAATTGTTGCACATTTTCTCATTAAAGAAAAACTGACTCCTAAATTTCTTATAGGCTGTCTTCTTGCTACTTCAGGGGTCTTTTTAATAGTGTTTAATGGGCGTTTTATTCTTAAATTAAACCCATTGGGAGATCTTCTGGCAATATTTGCAGCTCTCTCATTCTCAATTTTTTCCGTCACTTTAAAGGGCATAGACAGTAGTTATAAAGCCACGCACATTACTAGGAAATCTTTTTTCTATGCATTATTAAGCTTATTTCCATTCCTTTTTACGCCGCTCTTCAAATGGAAGCCAAGCGTTTTTCTTATTCCTGAAGTCTATGGACATCTTCTATTTCTAGGACTGTTCGCATCAGCCCTTTGCTTTCTTTTATGGAATCAAGTTATCCGAAAATTGGGCCCTGTTAAAGCTAATAATTTTATCTATTTTTCTCCTATTCTTACAATGATTTTCGCAGCCATCATACTAGATGAAAAAATAACGATTTATGCTATAGGAGGCGGCTTTTTGATCTTGATGGGAGTTTATATAACGCAACACCAGAAATTATTTAATTAACCTGGCTTGATTATTAGCTATAATCTAATTATAAAAATTGCATTTTTTCTGTACCATGCATTTTGCTAAATATAACCCTGTTTGTAAAAGATAAATTGGAAAGGGGAACGTTATTTGACTAATTTAGACAGACCAGACTCACTTATATTTGATGTGGACGGCGTTTTGCTAAATGTAGAAAAATCCTTTCCAGAAGTAATTCGGCTCTGTGTATTAGAAGGATGGGAAAAATTCTGCGGAGGAGTCTCAGATGGCATAGGATACACAAAAGAACATGAGCGCATCTTAAAAAGACATATTGCTTTTAACGACGACTATGATATTGCATGGACTCTTCTTACGATGTCAGCCTATGAAAACAACTTATCCCTCTCAAAAAGTTTCCCCTCTCCTCAAAAGCTGCAAAAAGAATTAACCTCTTTTTCTGGTACAGTTCCCGGCTGGGTCTTGTCAAAATATGGAGAATTGGTTTCTCGGCTTGAAGTTAGAAAATATTGTAATAACCTTTATTGCGGAACCGAAACCAGGGAAGGTCTTTATAATCTCGAAACACCTATGCTCAGTTGCCACTGGAAAGAACTTCCTTTGCCCGTTGCAATATACACCGGACGTAATTTAATTGAATTCGAATTAGCAAAGAAAAGTCTCAGTTGGCAAGATTTCCCTGTAGAACATGTAATACATTATGACACTGGGATCAAAAAACCTTCATCAGAAGGGTTAGAAGTTTTATGCAGTAAAATGAACTCTTCAAATCCTTACTTCTTTGGCGATACAGCAAGCGATATGATATCCCAAGCAGCTTTTGGCCGCGGTAAATTTATAGCTATAGGGGATCTCTTGCCAGAAGTTGAATTAAGCTTTCCGTCCACAGAAGAAGCATTAAAGGCCCTTTTGATTAATTTATAACAAATAATAAATAATATCATACAAAAACAAGAGCCTCAAAAGCTGATAGAAGCTTATCAGTTTTTGAGGCTCTTGTTAAACTTTCGCTTTTTATGCCTCTTTAAAAGTTGCTATAACAGCAGTGTGATCTGACGGGCGCTCCATCGCGCGGAGATCTCTCGCAACCTCTACATTAGTACAAAGGGCTGCCTGCGATTTCGTTCCAAGTATGTGATCAATTCTCCAGCCAATATTTCTGGACAAAGAATCCTTCACCCTATAATCCCAATATGTAAATTCTCCTTCTCCTGGTCGATGTTGGCGGAAAATATCTACGATTCCCCACGACATTACAGACTGCAAACTCTCTTTGACATCTATATGAAAACAGGGGTGTTCTTTTTTTGACTTCGGGCTTGTTACATCTATATCTGTCATTGCCACATTCAGGTCTCCTACCCACAATAACCTATCTGTTGGCTTATATTCTCTTTCTAGCAGATTTCTTATCCGTTCTAAAAAAGCCAGTTTATAAGGGTAATCTAAGTGTTCTATAGATTTTCCTTGCGGAATATAAGTGTTTAATATGTTCAATTTTCCGAATCTGGCACGAACAACTCGGGCATTCTCGGACTCTTCTGTTGCCGCGTTCTCGAATTTTCCATCTCCAAGTCCAAACTCTACATTTTCTGGAGTCATTTTTGAAACTATAGCAACTCCGTTATATGATTTCATCCCTTTAAAAACCGAATAATATCCCATCTCATCAAAAAAGTCTGTCGGGAAGTTTTCATCTTGGCTTTTTGTTTCCTGAAAGCATATTATTTCCGGAGCTGTTTCTGATGAAAGCCATTTTTCTAATATTGGAATCCTTGTTCTTACCGAGTTAACATTAAATGTGGCAACTTTTAATTGCACCATATCGTGGCTCCTTTTCAAAAATTATGTATTTTTAAAACAGACTAAAACGCTTTCACTTAACTTTTCAATGTTTTTTTCATTACTTCTTTACAGCCTCTTTTTCATTCTCTCTATAGCGGCATTAATATCATAGTGCCCATCTTCAGCATAAACGTTATCCTCTTTTTTCTCTTCTGCTTTTTGCTTTACAATTGGAACATCTGCTGTCTTTGAAGCTTCTACAGATTTTTGCGGGTTTTGAGAAACGCCTTCTGTTTGCCCTGCTGTTTCTCCGGGAAATTCTGTATCTGGAGCTACTTTAAGAATCTCGTTTTTTATATGTAATAATCTGCGCTCATCGGGCGGATGAGAGTTAAACCCGCTCGGTTCGGCTCTTCTCCCACTTGAAGAAAGCCTTTGTAAAGCAGTGTAAAGACCCACAGGATCCTCGCCATTTTTATGAGCAAGACGAACTGCATAATCATCCGCCTCAACCTCCTGTTCACGGCTCCACCCTGCATAAGCTAAATTTGCGCCAACATTAACTGCCGTTGAAGCAACACTTCCGCCTAAAGAACTCCCAAAAAGCCTTTCCAATAACAGCGAGGCAACTGAAAGACCGGTTGCTTTATTTACTGTAGATTGGTGGTGTCCCAACTTGGCGTGCCCCGCTTCATGAGCCAATACCCCATATAGCTCTGAACGCTTCTCCAGTAAATTTAATAACCCTGTTGTAACAGTTACAGAGCTACCATTTGTCACCCACGCATTTGGAGTTTTGTCGTCAGATTTTACAGTAAAAGGAAGTGCCGTTAAATCTGTTGCTGCTGCAACTTTAGCCCAGATTTCTTTTGCATCTTGCTCCGTAAGCTGCGCCTCTGCGAACGGCACAAATAATAGTGAAAATATGGAAAAAAGAAAAAATATCTTTAGTTTTTTATTAAACATTTTCATACCTCCACAAACAAGCAATATAAAATTATACACAAATCCATTTTAACAGCAGACAACTCTTTGTGAATTGGTCATTTCACCTGTTTTTTTACTCAGTAACTTACTCCTTCTATAAATAATGCGTGTCTCAAGCCCTTATCGCTTACAAGAATCTCTTTTGATTTACAGAGTCTCATTATTTCACGAACTATACAGGCACCCGCTAAGATTATCTCCGCTCTTGCTGGATTTAATCCAACTATTTGAGAACGCTCTTCAATGTTTTTTGATGCAAAAAGACTTATTTGCCGCTCTATTTCTTCCAAACTAAGTGGCATCCCTTGAATTTTTGCATCATAAACAGACATTTTTGCCTTTATCGCAGCCATTGTGGTGATGGTTCCTCCTATTCCTATCAGGATTGCACCTTCCTCCGATATCTCTTGTTTGAGAAACTCTTCCCTGATAGCCTTTTGTCCAACCATAAGTTTTTTGGGCGATATTGGAGGCTTTAAAAAATATTTTTCTGTTAATTCAATTGCACCTACATCAACACTTATCTTCCTCTTAATGATACCTTTGTCGCTAAACACAATATCAGAGCTTCCTCCACCCACATCAAGGGTGACAACCTTATTTTTTTGTGCAACCGGGAACCCTGAAAGAACAGATAAAAAAGAAAGACGTGCCTCATCTTCGCCTGAAATAATCTTTAAGTCTATATTGGTTAATTCTTTTAATCTCTTTTGAATAACGTTTTTGTTTTTTGCGCTCCTTATTGCCATGGTTCCCACGATTTTAATATCAATTGCACCGGAAGCTTTCGCCATCTGCACAT
>JAAYFL010000011.1 GCA_012728235.1 Synergistaceae bacterium | reverse complement strand
GTCGATATGTGCATAGTGACGGTTGTCTGTCTCATATTCAACGTGTGAGATGTTGATCGTGATCCCGCGATCTCTTTCTTCTGGGGCCTTGTCAATCATGTCATATGGTATGAAGGCAGCCTCGTTTTTACGAGCAAGCGTCTTCGTGATCGCCGCTGTCAAGGTCGTCTTACCATGGTCAATGTGTCCTATCGTTCCAATGTTAAGGTGGGGCTTATTACGTACAAAATGTTCCTTTGCCATTGTTTCTTTCCTCCCTAATTATATATCCGTTTTTTTGTGCCATGCGGGCATATTTTTTCCAAATAAAAGAGACCCGCTATCAAGAGGCGGATCTCTAAAACACGAGTCTTTGGATTATACAATATGAGTTTTCGAAATGCAAGCCTCCGACCACTATTCTAACAATATTTTTTATTTTGTCCATATAAGCATTAGAGAAAATGCACTTCCTTTCTCATTTTTTAATGAAAAGAGAAGAAAGTTGTCCTTTAATTTCATCAAATTCTATTGAATCTGTTTATATAATAAGTAACTTTTAACAGTTTTTCAATAAAGAAAGCAAGAATTATGTATATCATATATATAAAAAATATTAGTTATATATAAAGAAGCATATTTATTAGATTGCCCTTGCCTCTCTCATTTCCCTTGACTTGCCATTATTGATATATGGGTTATAATACGTTTTATGTTCACCTATATGACTTCACACGAAATAAAAATAGTATTTTGTTGCTGTCCGGAGGGTTACTTGTTTTAATAAACCGCACGGCAAATTGTCGTTGCGTTCATAACAGCGACAGTCATTAATTTAGAATATTTATAGTATAAGCCCTGTCGTAAAGACAGGGCTTGTTATTTTGAAAATCAGGAGTGATTTTTATGAAAATTTGGGAATATATCAAAAGTGATTATATGGCAGCTATGGATAATGACCCTGCCCTTCGCCACGGAATACAGGGATTTCTGGAGATTCTTTTATGCACCCCCGGTTTTTTGGCAATACAGTTTCACAGGGTTTTCCATTTTATGCACACTACTCTTCATATACCTGTTCTTCCTAGGTTCTTATCTCTCGTTGTACGTTGGTGGACAGGGATTGAGATACATCCGGGAGCAAAAATAGGCAAGGGCTTTTTTATTGATCACGGTGCCGGTGTTGTAATTGGGGAAACCTCAGAAATAGGGGATAACGTTACCATTTATCAGGGGGTAACGCTCGGCGGAACTGGAAAAGACAAGGGGAGCAAGAGGCATCCTATACTGGGTTCTAACGTTTTTGTGGGAAGTGGAGCGAAAATTCTAGGACCCATAAAAATTGGCAATTATTCGCGCATAGGGGCAAACAGTGTTGTCCTAAAAGATGTTCCGGAGAATGCAACAGTTACCGGCATGAGGGCAAGAACGATAAAGATTGACGGAAAGCGTTTGCAAGAACAAAATGCTTCCGACAGTTCGGAAATTACAGAAACTAAGGTACAACGCCTTGAAAAAGAGCTTGAATCACTAAAAGAAGAGTTGATGCATTTAAAAAGTACGCAAAGCACAGCTAAAAATGAGGATCAACAGAAATAAGTTTTTGACGCGTAAGTAAAACAAGAATAAATAATACAAATATGTTGTCGCCTGATAAATTTTCTAAAAATTAAAGAAGGGTTAGCCTATTTGGACCTTCTTTACTCCTTTTTTGTAGAGCCATTCTTCCGCTCTATCGCAAATATCTCCCTGCAAAAGAATCTCTCCCTTTTCGACTCTTGAGCCGCAACCTAAAGCTTTCCTTATCTCTTTAGCCAGCATTGCAAGTTCGATGTTGCACCCCTGTGGAAGAGTAAGTTGAACTACAGTTTTGCCGCCAAATCCGGAGGTTCTTCTGCGCAAGATAACTTTAGATATTTTTTGTAAAAGAGAATACAATTCTTCTTCAATTTGGCCAGACTTATTGCCTTTATCTGCCTTTTTCTCGACTTTTTCTTCTTTTTTGTGGATATTTTGGCCAAATAAAGATGCCAGGGGAAGAGAAAACTCGCTACCCGCTCCAATAGAAATATTTTCGTCGGACGTTATTTTTGTTTTTTTCTTTTTTGCCAAGAGAATTGCTCCTTTTTGTGCTGCTATAGGTATACTATAATTATAAATTATAATTGCAAAAAATTTTCTAGGGCGTGTTGCTTGAGTGGATAAAAAGTCTATTTTTAAAGAAAATTTTCTTTCAACAGTAACGATGTTAGGAAATCTTCCCGGAGGAAGACTACAGATTCTTCCTTCTGGGTCCCTTATCTCTTTGTCCGGAATTCCATCAGAAGACGATAACTATGTGGTTTTTAATCCATCAACAAATAAAAAAGAAATTGATGACGCTTTATTCATTTTAAAAAATAGTGCTACTCCATTTATAGTACCGGAGCTTTACAACTGTGATTTGAATTATTCAAATATGCTGGAATCTTCCGGTTTGACTAAAAAACATATCTATACGGCCATGTCGCTTGAAAAAAAGAAAGAGCATCTCTCTGATGTCTCAGTTATAGAAATAAAAAATGCGGCAGAAGCAGAAATATGGGCCGGTGCATCTTGGGCAGGATTCGGAGAAAACACGCCCGTCGCTGAAAATTATATAACTTTTACAGAACAACTGATAAACTGCAAAAAAAATAAGCTTTATGTTCTTAAACATTGCGACGTTGCCGTTTCTTCCGGATTAATTCATTATAGCGAAGAAGCTTGTGGACTCTATTATTTTTCCACACTTCCCGAATTTAGAAGACAGGGTTTTGCACATCGCCTTGTGGGCACCTTAGCGAGTGTCGCTTTTCGTACATATGAAATTTTTGTTTTACTTGCTACAGAACAGGGAGAACCCTTTTACAATAATTTTGGGTTCGATTCTTTATACAGTGTTCCCATGAGAACGTTATAAGTTGAGGTGGTTTATATGAAAGAGATAGAACAGCTAATGAAAGAAGTTCCGGCAAGTTTTGTGATATGCGATAAAAGCAATGTTACAAAAAATATGGTGCTTAAGGAGATAATGAGAGGAGAGAAGGATGCGTCCTCTATTAAAAAAAGCCTTGGGATCTGCGATGACAAAGAATGTGAGAATCGCGTAGAAGCCTTACTTAAAATATACCTTCCCATTTACGATATTATCTTTGATGGTAAAAAGTGTGGGCAACACGACCACGCTTCATCCGAATCAACCTGTGACCCAAATTCCTGTGGCAGTTGCCCTTTTGACTGTAAAAAGTAATTTTTATAATGTTTTAAAAGCGAGAATCAATATTTTCAAGCGCCTCGCGTATTTATTTCTTATACTACATTAATAACCTTATACTGCTTTTATAAATCTTTCGCTTTCATTATTAACTTTTTTAGTGCTGCAATAAGAGGGGCAACTTTTTTGTCCGTGGCTGGTCTTTTGAGAGCAGCAGAGGCAGAAATGGCACGACCCCAATAGGCTTTGTTTGCGTCTCTATTTTGGTTAATAACAGATCCGTCCAATGAAATTCCCGCATAAAGCCCTTTTGAAACGGAATAGCTGTAAATGGAAGCCTTTGCTCTCCCGTCAGTAGCTGCTAAGGCATTGCGCCCAACAGGACCAGCTGCAACCGAAACACCAGCTCCTAATTTAAAACTGTTTCCGCCTGTAAACGCTCTGAGTCCTTCTTCATTAGTAATAACAAGAACAAGCCCAACTGACTGAACGCCTATTTGCAAACCGAACGACGCACCGGATATTCCCATAAATGCAGGTCCAGACCAAGTGCCATTTTTGTTGCGAATAAACACAACTCCCTCTCCTGTCTGTCCTCCAACAATAAGGCCACCCTTTGTTACTGCTGGAAATATTGCTACGCCGCGTCCAGATTTTATTACATTGCCTAAACTATCAGCATCGGATTCAGATGTCATCGTCTCAATAAGATCGGTTGCAAGTCTTATTCTTCTTTCGTGAGCTTTTTCTGCAAAAGCTGCGTGGCTCGAGAACATTATTGCTGAAACAAGCAATGTGAATATAAAAAGTTTCTTGCCAAACCTCATAAAAATCCCTCTTTTCTTCTTAAAACTCAGGTTTATATTATATACTGTATGTCCTTGTAACATCTAAGTATTTTATACTGTTTATATTTATTAAACAGAAAGCATTATAATATGAAGTGTAGCAAATTTTTATATTATAAAAGGTGGTATTTCATGGATTCTATTTTTGCACCTTGGCGGAAACAATATGTGTGTTCTGCTTCTGATAAACCTACACAAAATGAGAGAACTTGTATTTTTTGTGATTTCCCGGCTATTAATGATGACGAAAAACATCTTATTGTTTACCGTGGAGAATTTAATTTTGTTATTCTCAACGCTTTTCCTTATAATTCCGGACATCTTATGGTCGTTCCTTTTCGTCATGTATCTGATTTTACTGAACTTTCTTTAGAAGAAACAAGTGAGATGACAGCCATTGCACAAAAAGCCATTTCTGCACTAAAAATACTTATGAATCCGGATGGATTCAATATGGGTATGAATTTGGGAAAAGCTGCCGGAGCTGGAATTGAACAGCATCTCCATTTACACATCGTTCCTCGATGGGAAGGAGACACCAATTTTATGCCGATAGTAGGAGAAGTAAAGGTTATATCCGAAGCTCTTTTATCAACTTGGAGTCGCTTAAAAGAAATATGGCCAAAATAAATTTTGACGCTAAAAACTGTGTTTTTAACGCGCCTCGCAGTGAAATAGACATAGAACAGACAATTAAAAAATCTCGCTTTATTGGGTCTATTCGCACAATTCTAACTGAAAAGGATGCTGCTTCCCAAATAAAAGAGATATCTTCTCTCTTTCCAAATGCGACTCATTACTGCTGGGCTTACCGTATTGGAATAAATGATACCCTTGAACATAGTTCAGATGATGGGGAACCATCAGGCACTGCGGGGCGCCCAATCTTAGGAGCTTTAAAGAAATATTCTCTTGATAATACACTTCTTGTCGTAACACGTTTCTTTGGCGGAACAAAGCTTGGAGTGCGAGGGCTTATAGATGCATACTCTGAAACTTCAGAGCTTACGATAGAAAAAGCTGGTCATGTTGAAATGGAGTTCCACCATTTATTACAGTTCACATGCGGCTATGATCATTCAAAAACTATGACCAATACCCTGCGCCAATTATCGATCCCGGAAGAGCGAATATCTGTCGAATATGTTGCAGACGTTAAATATAGCATAGAAGTTCCATGCTCCTTACGAGGAGAGGTTACACCGTTACTTGAAGAGATGCTTGCAAGAAAACTTCTTACAAATTTAATTTGGCACGAAGAGCCGCTTATTCGTGCCAAATTAGGTTAATTAAATTATTAAAATCAATATACCTCTTTCGATTTTCTATTGATTATTTACTTCTCTATTTTTTATTTATTCCCACACGTTTATAAATAGCCATTTCCAGTTATAAATGGAAGTGTAATAACCTCTTTAATTATTAGCTTAGTTGTTCTCCGGCTGTTCATAATATTGTCCCATAAGCTTTTTCCAGTCTATTCCTTCATCTAAGAGATTAGGACAGGGTTGCTCGGGATAGAACCAATTTCGTCCAAGACCCATTAAAACTTGCCACCAATCATGTACATCTGGCACAAGGATTTCTCCTTCAGGGCCGATGCGGCGAAGTTCTCTATATAGAAGTGCTATTTTTTGATTTTCATCCATTGATGCCGTTGTCTTGGCATAAATTTCTATAGTATGAAAATATGAATAAGAACCAAGTTGATAGAGTATTTCTGTCCATTTCGGCGAGATACGGCTTGTTTTTGCGAGCACCATTTGCCTCTTATTACCAGAGTTTTTGTAGTTTAAAACAAACAAAATTTTATCAGCCTGTATATGTTGAAGCTCTCTATATTTACTTATTAAAGCCTCCGCAATAGGTCTCATTCTTTCATTACATATCTCATAGTCAAATTCTGCCGCCGTATTTTCTATCAATCTCATTTCCTCCCAACTTTTTCAAAACGGTTTGATTATATCACTGATATCTCACCGATTTTCTTAAAAAATATAACTTTTTTACCTTTTTTATTCATTATATTTGTGTTTAAAGAGATTGATTTTTACTGACCTTTATAATGCCAGATAGTGATTATCTTTTCTTTTTTACTCTTTTTTTCAATTAACGAAAAAATACCCTATCTCATAACTACCGGATGTAACTGGTTTTCAGGGATTTTCCCTTAATTTCTTTGTTCTATATATAATGAAATAATTCTTTATGCAGCCTTAAAGCATAAAAGACGTTGCCTAAGCAACGTCTTTTATGTTTTTTATCTTTTAAATTTATTTTTATTTATGGAGAGTTTTACCCAACCTTGTAAAAGTTGGCAAATCAAAACTTTCTTCTTTTATTCTTATTATTCCTTCTTGTGAAGATCTCTCTTCAAGCCAAGCCGGAGAATAGGATAGAACCACCTCTGGTTCTTGCTGTTCTTCCTGTACATTTAATGTCGTTGTTTCAGCAGTATAAACCGCTTCTTCTTTTTTTTCTTTTGGAATGTTCTGTCGATGAATCCGCGATTGCATTTTTGTTTTATTAGGGATTTGAACTGTTTCATCAAAACCGGTGGCTATCAATACTATTTCAACCGCTCCGTCGAGAGATGTATCTACGGCACATCCCCAAACAAAGGTAACGTCTTCGGCTAGAATATCTTGTATATAATTTGCAGCCTCTTGTACTTCGTGTAATCCTAGGTCATCTGCACTGATTATGTTCATAAGAAGACCTCTTGCTGCGTTGGCCTTGAATTCCATCAAGGGACTCTCCAGTGCCATTCGGACAGCCTTGAGCATTCTTTCTTCTCCTGATGCTCTGCCTACACCCATAACCGCTAATCCTGCTTCTTTCATAACGGTTTTGAGGTCAGCAAAATCCAAGTTAACAAGACCGGGATGAGTAACGAGATCTGTGACGCCTTGAATTGCTTGACATAAGTATTCATCAGGCAGTGCGAAAGATTCTAATAACAAGGTTTGTTCTTGTGCGAGCTCTAAAAGTCTGTCATTTGGAACAACGATTAAAGCATCCACGTGAGGACGAAGTTTCTCTATCCCTTCTTCTGCATAGCGTTTTCTACGTGCTCCTTCGAAAGAAAAAGGTTTTGTTACAACTGCTACGGTAAGAATGTTCATTTCCTTTGCAACGCGGGCTATCACAGGGATTCCACCCGTACCGGTCCCGCCGCCCATTCCTGCCGTAAGATAAACCATATCAGCACCTTCCAGTGCCGCACGTATCTGAGGAAGAGATTCTTTGGCAGCAGCCTCTCCAACTTCTGGAATTGCCCCAGCTCCAAGGCCTCTTGTAAGAGTTTCTCCAAGAATTATTTTATATTCTGCCAATGATCTATCTAAATCATTTAAATCTGTATTTGCAGCAATAAGGTCTATCCCTTTTAAACCCTTTCTAATGATGTGGTTTAGCGCGTTGCCTCCACCACCGCCAACTGCAATAACCTTTATTACTTCTCTGCTTAGGCGTTTTTCTGCTGCTGGATTATGGGAAAAAGAAGGCTCAACCTTCTCTACGATGAAATTATCATCTCTGTAGTAAACCCTCTCGGCTTGGCCACCCAAAACACACACCTCTTTCGCGGTTAATGTATATCCATTGTTTTTCATTATAACACTATAGATTCTGTTTTTATAAAATATCTTTTAACAAGAATAATTCATATTTTAATTATTTTAAATTATAAAAAAAGTTTTTATTGCTTTCCTCAACACATTTAAATTATTTAAACAACTAGAGCATATTATATTTAAAATAAAGAAAAATTAAAACAAAAAAACAGATTAACTTCTATTACAAAAATCGAAAAAGACTGTTCTGACCCACATATAATCATTTTTCCTTCGTACTTTTCTGTCGTTTAGAAACAATTATAAACAGTATTTCGAGATTGAAAAGAAAAATTATATGGAAATCTTAAAATATTGGTCAACATAAATCAACATCATTAAACTCTTTTTCTTTAAGATTTACTTGTTTTATAAATAAAAAAAGAAAAGAAAAATGGAGCCTTTTATATTAAAGGTAGTCCCTATAGCTAAATCTATTTATTTGCGTGTTTTAGGGGCAAGGAGGTGTCCTTTAGTTTTTCTAAGGCTTGTTTATGCATAGTCGTTTTTATTCCTGTTTTTATTTGTTTTTTGTTTCAATTTAAGATGGAGTTTCCTTTTGCTGTATAAAAATTGGGATCATCTTTCTGTGTAATGAGATGGAAAGCAGGTAAGTTGTTTAGATGTTTATTTTTTGCTAAGATTTTAAAATTTTTTATGAATTTTGTGAATAAACTGCTCTATTTTTTTACAAACACACTCTGGCACAAATAAAAATACAGGATAGCTTTTCCACATATTTTTTACCACTTTATGCACATTGTGTGGATATGTTTGTGACCAACTCTACTTTTTCGCACTGTATATCATAATTTTTGTAAAATAACTGCTTTTTTTGTGGATAACCCTGTGATTATTTTCCTTAGCTTTTTTTTATTTTTAAAGTCATTCGCTTTATAAAAAAATAGCGAAGCTCTTTTTGAGCTTCGCTATTTACATATAATTATTTTTTATAATTATCTAGCTATTCTACAATTATTCTCTGAGAAGACTCCCATAAACCGTGAATGTTGCAATAGCTTTGTGCAATTATAGTTCCAGATTTTGTTAACCTTACCATAACTGAACAGCTTGGTTCTGTTGCGGAAGAGCCTGTTTCTGCCGGGTTTGCTGATTCTCCATGTGATGCAAAAATAGTTTTCCCCAGCTCGGTAATAAACTTCCCATCATCCGATTTATAAAAAAACTGCATCCACGCAATATAATGCTGCGGAGTGTTTGGATGTGAGATTTCCTTGCCAACACTTGCACTGATTTTAATCAGTTCTCCTGATTTTACTTTTTCTGGAAACTCCAAAACCGGAACATGTTTTTCTCCTTTAAAATCTCCGCTCTGTATATTATCTCCTAATTTCATAGATATTCCTCCCTTTTTGTTTACTTCTCTCTTATTATATTAATACAATGTTTCATTTACTTGTAGGCTTTTTTATGGAATTTTGTTTAGTTGTTTCTCTTTTTCAATTTTTCAACCGTTAATTTTAATTTTGCTAAGGGTTCTGCTATTTCAAATTCTAATTCATTTTCATTCATTAAGTACTCCGTTTCATTTTTTAGAGCTTCTTCAGAATAAAATACAGGGGCTCTACGCATATGATCAGGCTTTGGTCCTTTTGCTTTTCCCTGTCTTACAATTTTTCCTGCTTTTATTTCGACTGAAATATCCTCTCTTGAAAAATATTTTTTTAAAACTTTCAAAAATACATGTCGCCTAAAATTTATAGCCTGTAATAGTCCGTGATCTTCAACATTTATAGTTATTTTCATTCCCTCTTCAGAAAAATCACAAGAAACGGGGGCAGTTCTATCTGAAAGCGGGGGGCCAATCAGTTTATTCCAATTTGCTTCCAGTATTGAGAATTTTTCATAATCGTTTACCGGATTTGAGTTTTGTTTTTCTATGAACTCCCCTATTTTTTTATACCTGTTCATTCTATTCTCCTATTGCCGATCTTCTTCTATTTTCTATTGCAACCCATAGAAGCTGGATGTCTGTCGGAGGAACTCCCGAAATCCTTGAGGCTTGTCCCAATGTTCTTGGGAGAGCTCTCAGAAATTTTTGCTTCCCTTCTGCAGAAAGACTCGGTATTGATGAAAAATCAAAGTCTTTTGGGATTTTCAACTTTTCCATTTTTTCCATTTTTTTTACTTGTTTTTTTTGTCTTTCAATATATCCCTCATATTTTAAAGAGATGGCTATCTTTTCACCCTGTTCATTGTTTACTTTTGTATCGGTCATGCTCGCTAGTATTTCCCAATTTATTTCCGGTCTTTTTAATAAACTTAAAGCTGATATTTTTTCGGAAATTGGGGAAGAGGCTGCACCCCG
Source organism: Synergistaceae bacterium (assembly GCA_012728235.1). Classification (NCBI taxonomy): domain Bacteria; kingdom Thermotogati; phylum Synergistota; class Synergistia; order Synergistales; family Synergistaceae; species Synergistaceae bacterium. The sequence goes on along the minus strand of JAAYFL010000011.1, from coordinate 8,239 downwards.
CAGGATTTCATTGTTTTTTTCTGTAGGCGCTATTTTAATATTTTCTAAGCGTTCTTTTTCCCCTTTTATAAGATTCCATGTTTTCTGATACTTTTCCCAAATGTCTTCAGAATTTAAACCAATCTCATACCCTAGCTGTGCAAGTCTTTCATCTGCATTATCATGCCGAAGCAGGAGTCTATATTCACATCTACTTGTAAACATACGATATGGTTCGTTTGTCCCCTTAGTTATAAGGTCATCAATTAGAACACCTATATAGGCGAGATTTCTTGTTAATACAACGGGGTGCTTGTTTTTTGCTATAAGAGCTGCGTTTATTCCTGCTATTAACCCCTGTGCTCCGGCTTCCTCATATCCGGAAGTACCATTTATCTGTCCAGCCAAGAAGAGGTTTTTTATGTTTTTTGTCTCAAGCCATGCCTCCAGCTGCGTAGGTTGTACATAATCATATTCAATTGAGTAGCCAGGGCGCAATATTTCTGCACTTTCACAACCCTTGATTGTTTGGACAGCCTCAATTTGTGCCTCTACACACATTGATGTTGAAAAGTTTTGCATGTAAACTTCTTGGCTTTCTAAACTTATTGGCTCTAGAAAAATAGGATGTGTCTCTTTTTCTGGAAATTTTATGATTTTATCGTCTATAGAAGGGCAATATCTCGGTCCAAGAGAGTCAAGAGTCCCTTGAACTATTGGAGATTGTGGAAAATATTTTCTTATAATTTCGTGGGTTTGTTCATTTGTTCTTGTAAGGCCACAAAACATTCCCTCATAAACCTTTTTTTCTCCGAAGTAGGAGAAACAGGCCGGTTCACTAATGCTTTTCTGCTTTTCAAGAATGTCCCAGTTTATTGTGTCCATTTTTAATCTGGGAGTTGTGTCTGTTCGTAATCTTCCTATTTCAAGTCCGGTTTTTTTAAAATTTCTTGCAAATTCTGTTGCTGCTATTTGTCCAATCGGCCCAGATTTATATGAAGTTAATCCTATGTGTATTTTAGATCCAAGGTATGTTCCTGTCGCAATAATAACTGTTTTTGAGTAAAACTGTTGTCCGGTTTTTATTTTTACTCCTTTTATTTCTCCTTTTTCTATCATTACGTCTGTTACTTCTGCTTGATAAATATCTAATTCTTTCTCATTTAGTAGTTTTCTTCTATAGTAATCACTATAAAGTCTTGGATTACATTGAGCACGCAACGTTTTAACGGCGGGACCCTTTGATGTGTTGAGCCAACGTAGATGTTGTGTAGACGCATCTGCTGCCTTCGCGATTTCTCCTCCCAATGCATCTATTTCTCTCACAAGGTGCCCTTTTGCCGGACCACCAATTGAAGGATTACAGGGCATATATGCGATGTTGTCTAAATTTAAATTTAGCAACAACGTTTTTGCTCCTATCCTCGATGAAGCTAGGGCTGCTTCACAAGCTGCATGTCCCCCTCCAACCACAATTACTTCGTATTTATCATCAATTTGCATTAATTTTTTATCACTCTTCCCTTGATAACAGTATATTTCTCTCCAGGAAAATCATAAGCTGTAGGCTCCGCTGTTGCCGCGAAAACCTGAGTATTTCTTTTCAATAATGCATCAAATAAAAGTTCTTTTCCCTCTAAATCAAGCTCCGCTGTCACTTCATCCAACAATAAGACTGGAGCTCTTCCCAGCTTGCGCCTAACTCCATCTGTTGCTGCAAGAATCATGGCAATAGCAATTCGCCGTCTGTATCCCCTGCTCAATGAATGTGCGACATTTTTTTCTTCTGTTTTTATAATTATATCGTCTCTGTGTGGTCCAACAATAGGAATTTTCATTATTTTTTCTTTTTCTTTATTTTTTAATAAAGAAAAAAGGAAGTCGTCTTCTATATTTTCTGTCTGTGCTGAACCCCCTCTTTTAAGAAAGAAGGTTATTCCTTTATCTGGCAAAAGATTTTCTTGCCCTCTTATGCATTCTGTCAGTAATATAACTGCTTCTTCTCTCATTTTCCAAATCCATGTTGCCAGTGGATTTAATACTCTGTCTATAAGTTCTGTTGATTTTCCCTGTTTTAACAATGCTGATTTCTGTCTTATTCCTCTTCTATAATCACAAAGTCTTAATGAGTATGAAGGAATAATTAAAATTAAAATCATGTCAATCAGTCTGCGCCTGTAAGAAGAGGATCCCTCTATTATTGACATGTCATTTGGAAGAAAAGAAAGTACCGGTATTTTCCATCTAAGATCTGTTGCACTTATAACAGAATCATCAATTCGTAATATATATCTGCCCGCTATCTTTACTTTTATTATCTCTTCTTCATCCAATTGTCCTGTTAATTGAACCTCTGTCGTTCCGCTATTCCACGTAGGAAGAGAGTTTGTTTTTGTTCCTCTTTCTAAAGGGCCCCAACCGGAGATCATATTTATACCTTCCAATATATTGGTTTTTCCTGAACCATTAGTTCCCGTTAGTAAATTTAATCCCGGGAACCATTTAATCTCCCGGGATTCTAAATTTCTAAAATTATTAAATCTTACTCTTTTAAAACCCATTTTACTCTTCTGATGATTCCATAGTATCCATATTTTGTTCTTCTTCTGACATGTTTATGGGAGCAATCAAACAAATAAAGCTTTCTTCGCCTACTTTTTTTACTGTCATTTGCCCAGTAGGTCCATTAAATCCCAGAACAACATAAGGATCTCTTAAAACCTTCAAAGCTTCCATAAAAAATTTAGAATTTACTGCAATTTTTAAAGAGTCTCCCTTTATTTCTGCCTCTACTTCCTCTTTGGCCAATCCCAAGTCAGGAGCTTTTCCTCGCATTACAAGGGTTTCATTCTCTTTTAGCTCTAATATGACCATTCTATTATAATCTCTTACTATAATGTCCACTCTTTCAAGAGCAGAAATGAGCTCGCCTCTATCAATCTTTACTACTGTTGAATGTCCTTTTGGTAATATTTTCTCATATGGTGGAAATTTTGATTCTACTCTTCTTACAGAAAATTCTATATTTTCCGTAACAAAATAAAACTGAGCTTCGTTATAAAGAATTTTTATTTGTGTTTCCGGATTTAGAGATCCCATAATTCTTTGAACCTCTTTTACTCCTTTCATTGGCAGAAGCGAAAATGTTCCTTCTTCTGCTTCTTCTACAGGAACAGAAGAAAGAGCAAGCCTTCTTGTATCTGTGGAAACAACGTTTAAAAAACCTTCTGTTATCTGAAAATTTGCAGAAGATAAATAAAGAGGAAATTCTTCTCCTGCTGATGCTGCCAATGTTCCTTCTTCAAGTACCTTTAGAAAATCACCTGCGTATATAGAACAAAAATATTTAGCATCTTTTGATTCAGGTAATGTAGGAAACTCTCTTACTGGAAAAGTACTAAATTTATACTTACTGCGCCCCGCTGTTAATATAACTCTTCCTTCTTCTACAGAAACTAAGTATTCATCTCCTGGTGCTTTTTTAAAAAGATCTCCAACCATTTTTATTGGAAAAACCGCTTCCCCCGGCTCTATTACCGTTACTCCTTCTGCTTTACAAACAATAGAAGTTCTAATATCAGTAGCATGAAGAGTAACTTCATCAAAAGAAGCCTTTATTAATACAGAAGAAAGGATACTCATAGTACTTGTTGCAGAAGAACTTCTTTCTGCAAGACTCCAACTTTGAAGGAATTGTTTTTTGTTAATTTCTAACTTCATAGGGCGACCTCCTCTATTATTTCTTTTATTTTATTATATAAAAAAATAGTAACAGTAACAGTAGGGAGCGTGTATATGTGGAAAAATATAAAAAAATAAGTATAGGCCTTTATTATAAAGGTGGATAACAAAACAAATAATTAAGAAAGAAATCCACAAAATTCACAAAAAAAAGAAAAACTAAAAAAACATGTTTATAACTCAATAATTATTCACAGAAAAACAACAAAGATTCTACAACTTACTTACAATGTTATCCACAAATGAACGAACGCGAAGATCTTTCTCCAAAAGACCTTCTATTTTTTTACAAGCATGAATAACTGTGGTGTGATCTTTTTTATTAAAAGCATATCCTATTTGTTGTAAACTCTCCGATGTTTTATTTCTAGCAATATACATTGCTATCTGACGTGCTAAAGCGAGCTCTGCTGATCTATTTTGGGATAGAAGGTCTTCTATAGGTATAGCAAAAGTTTCGGAAACTAGTTTTTGTATAAGTCCAATATTAATTGGACCTGAATTTGAGTCTCTTAAAAGATCTTTCAACCATAAAGAAACATTTTCAATTGACATTGGTTCATTATTAAATTCAGAGCATGCAACAGTTTTATTCAAAGCTCCTTCTAATTCTCTAATATTGCTTGGAATATTTTGCGCTATAAATATAATTACATCTTCTGGAATATTATACTTTTTGTCTTCAGCTTTTTGTTGAAGTATTGCCATTCTCGTTTCCAAATCAGGTGGCTGTATGTCTGCAACAAGACCACACCCAAAACGAGAAACCAGCCTTTCTTCAATTCCATTTATTTCTTTTGGAGGGCTATCACAGCTTATAACTATTTGTTTTTTCGCGTTGTAAAGTGTGTTGAATACATGAAACAACTCTTCCTGTGTAGCACCCTTATCCCCAATGCCTAAAAATTGGACATCGTCTATCATTAAAACATCAAGATTACGATAACGAGAACGAAAATCCTCAAAAGCAAAACTCTTATTTCTAATTGCGGAAATAAAATCATTTGTAAAATTTTCTGCAGTTACATAAAGAATTTTTGCATCTGTTTTATTTTCTTGGACATGATTTCCGATTGCGTGCATGAGATGAGTTTTTCCTAGTCCAACTTTTCCCCATATGAAAAGGGGGTTATAAGCAGCACCTGGTGCTTCTGCTGCGGCAAGGCAAGCAGCGTCCGCAAGACGATTAGATTTTCCAACAACAAAGGTAGAGAAAATATAATTTGGATTTAGGCCATTTTTTTTGGTAGAGATTCTGCCAGACTCCGTAACAGCGACAGCCCTTACTTCTGCTTCTGTATCCTTCTTTATGTCCTCGCTGACCACGATATTTATATCAGACCCAAATCTCGTCTCCTGCAGAAGTTCTTTCATTTGTGGCAAAAATCTTTTTTTGATTTGTTCTCTTGCAAATGGTGTAGGAACGTCTAACACAAGAACCCCATCTTCTAGAGAAAGCGGCAGACATGTGTCTAAATAAGTTTTTACAGCAGAGTCAATATCAGACAGCCTCTCTACGCAGTATGACGTAAATTCATTCCAAATATTATCTAGCTCTTTTGACAAACAACTCACCTCAGAATATATAAGTAAACAAATTTATTCTATCATGAATAAAGAGATGATTGTGAAAAAAAAATATAGAATCCACAAAAGTTATCAACATATGCACAAATAGAAAAATAATTTCAGTGGAAAACAAAGATAACCCACTATGATAAAATGAATTATTAAATAAAAAGAAAATAGAAAATATTTGATTAATATGAATTAGCCTGTAAAAATCAATGTGGACTATTTATCAACAGTTATTGTGTATTGGTGGAAAAAAAGCAATCAAAAACGATACAAATTTTAGAATAGTTGTACAACTTTTGAAAAAATATAGAAAAAGTAGGTGGAAAAAAGACGGATTGGTCGAAAAAGATTGTAAAAGGCAAAGCGTTATCCACAAAAAGTGGATAACGCATGTGGGTAATAAAAAGTAGAATAATGGTTGAGAGGACAAGAAAACAGTCCTTCACTCATTATTTTCACTCATTATTCTACTTTTTATATTTATTTAGACCAGGTGGCTCCTTTTGAAAAAGGTTTTGGGTTAGATGTCATTTTGGCAGAGATGTCACTCATAATAATTTTATCAAACGTAATTGGGAAGGGGATTTTTTTAAAAGATAACAGTGGATTAAGTTTATTTACAATAAACTGTGAGATGGTCTCTGTTGCACTTATGCCTTGTATAGATAATATTGTCTCTTTTAAATAGACTGCGTCATTCTCAATTCCAAGTTTCCCTGAAGCAGAAAGAGGAACAGTCAAGTTGAACAAAAATTCTGCAGCATATTTACCCTCTGCGCTGAATCCTTTACTGGTAAAATCAAAAATTAGTTCCGAAAACCCCTTTATTGCACCTTCTTTTGCGAAATAATTGTTTACATCAGCTTCTAAAAGAACAATTTCACCTTCTGATGATTCTATTAAGTTTGCTGGATTTTCTTTGTCGTAAGAGTCTACTCCTTTTTTCAGCTTTGCTCTAATCCCTATGTTATCAACTCTGATTCCGTCTATATCAGCACCCTTTGCCTCTATCCATAAATCCACTTTGTTGACAACAACTTTAAGAGAATCTGGCTGTTTCAATATTTCGTATAGCTGTTCTCCAACCTCGTTTGCAAATTTTTGATCTCTTTGTGCCGCATGAGTTTGAGTAGAGAAAAAGAAGAAAAATAATAAAAGAAATAATATGATATTCATATATTTTTTCATAGAAACTCCTCCGATTCATTGTTGTCATTTGTTATTATTTGTATATTTTACAAAAAAATAGTGAAAGTGGTGAGTAAAACATTTATTTCGCATCTATGCGCAATAAATGTGTTTTATTTATAAAAATCTTTCTTTTCTCTGCTTGAAAGACGCCTAAAATATAATGTGGTTTAGATAAAAGAAAATGATTTTTCTTGTACCTCGCAAGGTTTATGAATTTTTATTAAAGGTAGAATTTTCCTGTTTTCTTGTGTCCATAATTTGTTCCCTTGCTTTTTCCAAAATATCTCTTGCCGCATAAGGACGAGAAAAAAACTTTATTTTTAACCTCATTTCGTCAAGAGAGCCTGGTTCATAAAGCATTCTATCTACCTTTTTATATATTTCCTCCATGTTTTCTAATACTTCTACGACGCCTTCTTTGGATAAATAATCAAAATTTAATTTTTCCTGTCCCGGTATCGGTGTCATAAGCAAAAGAGGAAGCTGTGCTGCCAAAGCTTCTGACAGAGATAGCCCTCCCGGTTTAATAATTCCAAGATCTGCTGCCACATAGTAGTCTTCTATATTTTTTATAAATTTTAAAATAAAAACGTTGGTATAACCTTTTAATTCTGCTGTAAGCTTTTTATATAACGTATTATTGTTGCCACAGATAACAACAAACTTTATATTTTTGTACGGTGCCAGAGCTTTTGTTACGCTATAAATAGAGCTGGCTCCGATGCCGCCACCGCTTATAAGGACAATTTTATCTTCGCCTTCAAAGCCTAATTTTTTTCTGGCTTCCTGTTTTGATATAAGAGTATTGTACTTTGGAGGAATAGGAATGCCTGTATAGACAACATTATGTATGTTTTTATCAAGATGCTGATTTTTTGCGAGGGCACTTGCAACAAACGTTGTTTTAAATTCACCGCTAATTTGAAATTTATGACATAAAAAATCCGTATTTACATAAAATATTGGGATTTTTCCTCCTTTTCTTACGAGGGGCAAGGCCCCAAAAAAGTGAGTAAAGAAAATCGCGTCAATAGGTTGTTTGCTTAGCTCTGTTACAATTTTAGGTAAAAAAAACTTACAGAGAACTGTGTGTATTTTATCAAAACAAAAAGAAGAAAGGGAAGTTTTGTCAGATCCGCAGTAAAGCATCCCCCACATCCAAGGTGCATGTTTAACCATGAAGAGGTAAGTTTTGGAAATAAATGAACGCAAAAAAGTTGGAGTATATTCAAGTATATCTTTGCATAAAACATAGCCATCTGGTACAGATTCTATGAATTGGTCTCTAAGTGCTTCCGCTGCCGATCGATGCCCCGTTCCAACCGATGCATAGAAAATCGCAATAGATTTCATCTTTAACCACCCCAGCTTTCGTTTGTTTACAAGTGGATGCAAGTACTGTGTACAGTGTATTTCCAAATATAATTATTTAAGATAAGTTTTTAAAATATAATATAGCTATATTCTATCCTTGATAGGGCTTTTTGCTTACATCTTTTTATTTTGGTGAGAAGATAAAAACTTAATTTTTACATGAGGTGGGGAAAATGATAAAAGCTGTTATAGATATCGGAACAAACTCAATAAAGCTTTGCATTGCGAAAATAGTAAATGGAGAAATATTCATATTAAAAGACATAAATAAAATAACAAAACTTGGAGAAGGACTGCAGAAAGACGGTTCTCTGGGAAAAGAGGCGATTGAAAGAACTCTTTTAGAAGCAGTGAACTATGTGCAGATGGCGAAAGC
>JAAYFL010000010.1 GCA_012728235.1 Synergistaceae bacterium | reverse complement strand
GTTCATTGCCTATTCAACTTTACTGATGAAGATGTGGTTGTAGCTTTTGATGAAGCAATTGCTGGAAAGGACTTCAAAGAATTGAACAACGCTTTAGCTACCACTGATATGAAGAATATAGAGTTGAAAGCTTGGGAATATAAGTTGTTTTATAAGAACTAAGAGACTGAGAGTGATTAAGAATTAAATAGCTTCTAAGATAAACTAACCAGCATGACCGTTTCTTCTCAATAATTAGCACAGAATTTCACGGTAAATTCCCATACGTAAAAAAAATCAAGAATTTGCTGCTCCGATAAACTCTATATTCAGATTGTTTAGCCATTCATATTTTTGATTTACGTACTTACTTGTCATTTCTAAAATCAGTGGTAGCGTTCTTTTTTTCTTTAGTTGTACGGATATTTTATTTTCTTCGATTCTGATATCGCCTGAATTCTCCAAAAACTTATCATAGATAGTCTGGGCTGAATTATGTGCATATCTATCTGTATCGGAAACGAATAAACGAAACAGATTGTGGGTAACAATGCTCATTGTTAAATCGAAATCTACTTTTATTACCATAGAGGATGAGACCGAATTGAGATGAAAAAAGGATATTTGTTCTGAAATGGATTTTTCCACGATCCAGCGTCTGGCATACTTTCTGACTATTTGTTCTTTTGACACCTGAAAATCGTTGGTAATGATGATTGCTGGTTTTATTTTACCATGCCCGGTAATGCATATTTGCCTTATATCTTTATTGTATCCTTTTAAAAATATGACCTCATCAATGACCTTTACGGCTGCTTTTTTATTACCGGCTCTCTCTATGCGTATGGTTTTCCAGCTACTTTTAGGTAATGAGTTTAATCTCTCAACGATGTTGCTTCCTCTTCGGCGTATTGTTATAAACCTCACATTATCGTCATCAATCTTGGAAAGGTTTTCATAATTGGTGAATTTACTGTCGAAAACCAAGTACTTCAAATCCCTCTTTCCTCTGAAATCTTTACCATAAAAATCAATAAATTCCAGAACGACATTACTTTCCGTCTTGTGCATCACATTAGCATGTCCGTAATCAATTATGCCACTATCGGGATCTTGTGCCAGTACGGCAAGCATACTCGCTAGTGCTTTAGAACGTTTACCTGACCAGTTGTTTTCCAAATGGTCATTCTCTCCCCAATAAGGGATGGTTGTAAAGTCTAAATTAGATGTGTCTCCTAAAAGCCCTAACTTTTGCCAATTAGCGTGAAGAGCTTTCAAAAACTTAAAGTTCATATCTGTTGTAACCCTGTGTGAATAAGATGAAAACCATGCAGCTTTAGGCAAAACATTAAGCCCTGCAAACAGTCCTATTCCTCTGTCCATACACCACAAATCGTCAGCAGTGTAACGCCGAACATTCGAAGCTTTTAGCGCTATAAAGGCGAGAATGGAAGAGACTTTACTTATTTGAGAAGTCTCCGGGAAATCTGATGCTTCGATAATTTCACTAATTCCATATTTTTTGATGTATGGCAGCAAACAAAGGATTCCGGCAGATGCACTTTTAAAACTCTCTGGAGCAAAAGTTAGGGTAACTGTTTTTTCAGCTTTAAGCCCTGTTGCCACTAAACTTTGCTTTATTAGTTTCTGGCGCCTGGGCAAACGTGCAAACCCTTGCTCACGTATAATGTTGTAGATGGATTTTTCGGAGATTTTGAATCCTTTGCTGTCAAGGGCCACTTTAATGTCTTCAACTGAATAATACTTTTTACGCAAATTGATAATAATCTCTCTGC
>JAAYFL010000009.1 GCA_012728235.1 Synergistaceae bacterium | reverse complement strand
GTTTTTTTCTTTTGTGAGTAGATTATTGCTAAAAAAGGTTCGTTCCCTATTTCCAGCATCATTACAAGAAGATGTAGATTTGGAAGATTTTGATGAAGGATATATAGAGACGGAAGATGATTTGCGGCGTTTACTCGAAGAGTTTATCCCATATCGAAAAGCAACATCGTTATTAAAAACATATCAAGAAGAACGGGAACGTTCATTTAATAGAGTATTTGATGAAGATAGTTCCCCTTTTTATGATTTAGGAGATCTTTACGGCCTAGCTTCTAGATGGTGGCAGCTTTTAGAAGAATATCACCAAAGGTTGAAAGATACTGACTTAACACAGGACGATCTTTGGGAAGATATTCCAGACGCAATACCTGAGGAGCGTCAAGTTGAGGAAAGAATGGATGAATTATTGCTACAGTTGCAGTCTAACCGTTTGTTACTAAGTGAAATCCTTTATGAGAAAAATAAAAAATTTTTAATAGTCACTCTATTGGCTCTTCTCGAAATGTCACGTCTGGGAATGATAAATCTGATACAACATAAAATATGGGGAGATGTTGAGATTGCGGCAGGATAAAGAAACAAAAATAGTTCTAAAAATGGAGCTTCTTGAGCGACAAGTAGAGGCGATGCTTTTTATTTCCCCACAACCAATCACATCTCAAGAATTAGCCTCATATTTAGGAGTTTCAGTACAGCGTATAGATAAAGCTATAGATTGCATAAAGAATGTTTATGAAGAAAACCACGGATTAAGAATTTTATTTTTAGCTGGTGGTTGGCAAATAGCGACGGATTCAAGTTTAAGTGAGGTAATTGAAGATTTTGCAAATAGCGTTTCTTTACAACGTGTTCGCTTAAGCAGAGCTGCACTCGAAACTCTTTCTGTTATAGCGTATAACCAACCTGTCACCCGATCAGAAATAGAAGAGATAAGGTCCGTACGTTGCGATAGAGTTGTTGATACTCTCCTTAAACATGGTTTAGTACGAGTTGCCGGTCGGAAAAAAAGCGTTGGCTCTCCACTACTTTTCAGGACAACAGATAGATTTCTGGAAATATTTGGACTTTCTAGCATAAATTCTCTTCCTTCTTTAGAAGAACTTAGTGAAAGGAATGAGCTGGCTAACTATAAAGATGCATTTGTGAACATTAACGAAGAAATATTTTCATCAGATAGCTCAGAATAATATAAAATGACGTCAAATAGCAAAGATACAATAAGATTAAACAGGTACTTGGCAATGTGCGGTATTGCAGCTCGCAGAAAAACAGAAGAATATATTTTAGCGGGCAAAGTCATGGTAAACGGCGAAGTTGTCAACGAGCCTGGGCGGCAAATTGCAACTGCAGATATTGTCGAGATCGATAATAAAAAGGTATTTCCTGTTTCTTTAACATATATTATCTATAATAAACCTCGAGGACTTTTATGTGCAGTAGAAGACTCAAGAGAACAGACAATAATTGATGTTTTACCTACATCAATGGATTATTTACGAATATTTCCTGTAGGACGTCTCGACCGAGATAGCGAAGGACTGATCATTCTCACAAATGACGGATTATTCTCGCATAATTTAATACATCCAAGTAAAAATATCACCAAGACATATGAAGTAGAGCTTAGGAAACCAATGGACGAACCAACGTTAATTGCATGGATGAAAGGCGTTACGATTGACGACAGATTGCTTAAACCGGTTAATGTTAGAAGAATAGCACGCAAACCAATGCAGACCTGGTTTGAAGTTGTTTTAGCCGAAGGAATAAAAAGAGAAATACGTCTCATGGCAAGGGCTTTGGATAATGACGTTAGAAAGTTAATACGAACGAAAATTGGGAAACTAGAGTTGAGAACATTACCACCCGGGGAATTTATTAATGTTTCAAAAAATGAATTATGGGAATATATTAATAACGGTAAAATAATATAGTTTTATTGTTTAAAAGCTTAATTTTATATTATAATCACTTGACATGGTATACAGAAACGTTATAATTGCTTGCGTGCTTTGTTAAGGTAACACTCTAAGCGTCTGTAGCTCAGCTGGATAGAGCAACTGCCTTCTAAGCAGTAGGCCGGG
>JAAYFL010000008.1 GCA_012728235.1 Synergistaceae bacterium | reverse complement strand
GAGTGGATGGTTCTTGTTTAAAAGTATTGAAATCTGTATGTAATTCTTGCTCCTTTAATCAAGATAATAGTATCGAATCTTTGAAAAATTCAGTTCAAGAGTTGGATGCATGGCTAAAATATAAAACTCCAATCAATCTATGGTTGCCAACCCTTGACCTCGAAGCAGACATCAAGGTAAGTCGATTAGACTTAATTGAGATATCGGGTAATCATTGTAAACACAACCTTTCACGATTAACCCGCGTGTCAAAACTAATACATAAAATTTTAAATAACAATAACAATGAAAACTCAGTTTCACTAGAAAAAATCCCACTGGCATTAGATGATTTTCGGACACATTTGCAGGATAATTATTTTATTTACTACGGGACCTATCTCAGTGAGATGCTCAACAATATACGCTGGGGTATTCAAAACTACCTTCAACCAACATACAAAGTTTCTTACAAAAAAGATGACTATAACGATATGAAATATAGTTATGAATATCCTGCACAAATAACCCAAGAAATCCCAAGGCAATGGTTTTGGAGGTTGATGAATAATATTAGAACTGGACCACCCATCAAAAAGTTTACATGCGCACGCTACCTTAAAAACAAAAGCTCACTTGAATGGCGTTAAAGATCAAGTTGTTTTTACTAACATTACTTGACACTAACTGTTAAGATTGTGTTAATAACAAGCCATATATAAAAAATATTTTAAAAAATAAAAATCTATAAGTTTGGAAGTAATTAGTATATCTATTTATTATTCTGATTTGTTAAATTCGAAAAGAGGTATAACATGTCAAAACTAAAATTTTATGCAGTTAAAATAGGTAGAATTCCGGGCATATATCAAACGTGGGCTCAAACTGAAGAACAAGTAAAAGGTTTTTCAGGAGCAGAATATAAATCTTTCCCAACGTTGGAAGAAGCTGAAATTTATATTTCAAATAGGGAAGACCGTGTTGAGTTAGATTTAAATGAAGAAGGCTATGATGTTAATAAAGAAATAGAAAAGAAAATACAAAACCTTAATGAAGGAGAGGTGATTGCATTTGTAGATGGCAGTTATTCTCCTGATATAGATGGAAAAGAAAAATATGGATTCGGTGCTATCTTGTTTACTAAAGGACATGAACAGAAACTATTCAAAGCTTATGTAAAACAAGAGTATATGGAGTCTAGAAATGTAGCAGGCGAATTAAGTGGAGTTAGAGAATCAATATTATGGGCGATAGAAAACAATAATAAGAAAATTACAATTTATTATGATTATGAGGGAATTGAGAAATGGGCAAAAAAAGAATGGAAAGCGAATAAGAAAATTACAAGGGAATACACTAAGTTTATTGACGAAAAATCTAAATTAATAAAAATAAATTTTATGCATGCAAAAGCACACAGCGGAATAATCTATAATGAAATGGCTGATGATTTAGCAAAAAGATCTTTATTATCTAAAGGATACAAGGCTTATAATGATGGATCTGTGTATTTTATAGGCTTCAGCTTAGAAAATTGGATAAATATAATAGGAGAAGTATCAGTAGAAAATAAAAAATATAATGAAGAAGAAATAATAAAAAACATTACAAAACCTAAGAATCATTTAAGTAAAATAGAGGTTTCATATATAAAAGATAAGATGGTGATTAGTTGTTATCCTGGTGATAAATCATATGTTCAGGGGAAGCAAAGTATGCTGTTTCAAAAAACAATATCCTATGCGATAGAAAGGCTGCCAACAGAAAGTGCAGTTATAGAAACATTAAATACTTATCATGCTTTGACAATAGAAGAAGAAGAGGTTGAAAATAAATTAAAAATTTTGCTACCAAATTTTCCTGGTGAAATTGGAGATTTAAAACATTATAATAATATGTTATCAGCCATATATAATACGATGCTGGTCGGATATATGCCAGATTATACATGCTTGATTACGCCTGTTTTTAGGGCAATGGAGTATTATTTACATAGAATATTGGGAGATAAACTAGGCAATAACACCATGACAAGCAATGGAAAAAACTATTTTTCTTATTTCAATCGAGAAGAGGGTTCTTCCAGATATTACTACACTTCAGAAAAAGGCGACGCTACTGTAGAGCAAATAGAATTTTTAAACGATTTGTATAATTTTTATAATAAAATACGACATCCATATGCACATTGGTCAAAAGACTCTATTGATACTCCTGTTATATCTGATATGAGCGTAGCGAGAGATTTAATACTGGAAGGCTTAGAACTTATAAACAAGTATTATATAATATGCTAATATCAATTTGCGGTGAAAGGAGGATAATTTAAATGAACAATTATCTAATCACCAATATAGAAACTATCAAATTTAAAAAAATCATTACTTTGTTAGACTACGATAAAAAACTTTCAGATATTTTAAGGTCAATTAATTTATCCTCTTTAAAAGGTACGGCTATACTGGTTGATGCTGCTTTAGTTTCAGGTATCAATCAGTATAGATTCATTGAAAGTAAAGTAACTGCTGAAGGCTATCTCGATTTAAATGAGTACGAATATATTGATGTAGACCAAAATATATTAAAGTTAGCAAACGATATAATAAGAAATAATCTTAGTAAACTAAATAATTCTATTTTAACCATTCCACAAAAAGAGAAAATAAGTAATTGTCTATATACTCTCGGTTAATAACTAAAGTTACATTACAAAAAACACCCAACGAGATTTGGGTGTTTTTTGTATTATGGCTACGGCACTAGAGAAGACGGGAACAACTTGACGATTTTCAAAATTTAGGAACTATTAAAATAAAAACAAAATTAATATATATAGCATATACATATACCACCGATCAATAACTTTTTCCTCTTCAAGGTTTTGATCCCCTGTTAAACCTAAGTTGAACATCTTATTTAAATGAGCTTAGGCAGTTATATAAACTTAGTTTAATAGGCCTGCATAAATAAAAAAAGATGTGAATATTATAAAATCTTATGCTTAAAAAAGCTTAGGACTCAAATACTTTTCCCCTTTCATCTTGATAAATAGTTAAAAAGGGAGGAAAATTCAGAGAGAAACTCTCGTCGTTTTCATAAACCAGAAATAGATTTTCTTTCTATTTCTGAGGAGATGATAATGATGTTAAACCGTAGAAACATAAGGTCGCTTTCTCTTGTATTGCTCTCAGTTTGTTTTGTCTTGTACCTGTGTATTCCAACAAAGAGCACAGAGTACAGAAACACGGCGGAAAGTGCTCGCGAGAGTGTCTGGAGAGCAATTACTTCTGGAGGTTGCAGTTCGGCGACAGTTGCTGTTATGGACGGAGGAAAAATCGTTTACTCCGAAGGGTTTGGTGCGGCAAATCGAAAAGACGGCAGATATGTGAACAAGACTACGAGGTTTAACGTTGGCTCTACGAACAAAATTTTTACGGCCACAGCCCTCTTGATGCTTGTTGATGATGGTAAAATCTCACTTGACGACCAAGTAATCAAGTATCTTCCCGAATTTACCATGAGAGACGACAGGTATAAAGACATCACGATAAGAATGTTGATGAACCACTCTTCCGGACTTCCTGGATCCAGTTTCTTTTTCTGCTACACTCCTCACGGCGACACTCACAGAATGCTGCTTGAACGGCTAAAGGAATCAAACCTCAAACATGCTCCTGGAGCAATGAGCGTCTATTGCAATGATGAATTTACTCTTGCTGAGATGATTGTCGAAAAAATAACCGGAGAGAAATTTATTGCTTTTCTTTCAAAGAGAATATTCCAACCCTTAAAAATGAATAATACATATACAAGCGTGGGTGAAGTCGGCGGAGATATTGCGGACTTCTATGACCCACAGAGTGGAGAGAAACTCCCTCCGGAAGTTATTCTCGTCCATGCAGCAGGCGGACTGTCTTCCACGGCAGAAGATATGTGCCGTTTTGCCGACAGTTTCTGCTCGGGTGGAAAGAAGATACTTTCTAATCGTTCTCTCGAAGAAATGCTCAAAAGCCAGCCAACTCCCTTCTCTTCCAAATTACGAGGTTCCCATCTCTTAGATTCATTTGGCTGGGATTATTCTTACTTACCTAACTACGATTCTCTCGGCATAGACTTGTACTCCAAGACGGGGGGCACTGGAGCCTACTCCACGGGGCTTTTGATAATTCCGGACAAGAGGCTGGCAGTTGTGGCAAGTCTTTCTGGACGAACAAGCGGAGAGTATGTTGCAAGGTCGATTCTTGACGGGCTTTTAAAGGATAAAGGACTGCCAGTACCGTCAAAACAGAAAGTAGTGTGTCCACCAGAAGCTGAAATTATTCGGCATGAACTTGATATTTTCGAGGGATTTTATACGAACGGCGGAAACTTCATCAAAATTAAATTTGATTCTGATAGAAAGGGAATGAAGACAACGGACGTCCTCTCTGATTCAGATAAGATTTTTCATGGTGCGGCGGAGGGAGCCGGAAGTCATTTTGTCTACAGCAACGGCTCTTTTGTTGCTTTCGATATAAACTTCAGCGGATATTTTCTTAAAGATGAAGAGCATCTTTGTTTCGTCTCAGAGAAAGATCCGTTGTATGGAGCCGATGTCGTGATGTGCCAAAGTGTTCCCAAGCTTGCCAATCCCAAAAAACTTTTCACCGACGTAGATGGAAAGCTTTGGCTTATGAGAAATCTACCGGCGTCTTCACAGTTCTCAAGAGAAGCTCCTGTTGCCAAGTCTTCGACATTTAAAGAACTCCCCGGATATTTGACTCTTGTAAGTCCTTTAAGAGTAGAAGACGAACATAATGCATCTTATGCGGCACCATTTTTCCGAGATCAGTCTGAGCTAAGTATTTATGAAAAAGATGGTGTGCTTTGGGCAAAGAGCAATGTATTCCTTTTTTCAGATGCTAATGCCGTGCAAAGTATTAAAACAGGAGAAAATGCGATTGTCATAGAAAAAGAGGGATTGAGCGAATGGCGTAGGGTCGAAAGTGGAACACTGCTTTCGTTTGAATTGCCGTTTGACGGAAGAATTATGGTAATAGCCGGAGATAGAGATAACTCAGTTATTTATGACAGTATCCTCTCTACTGACGAAATCTACGCGCCACCAGGAAGTTATGTCGCATCTTTTGGACTTGTCGGAGACAAGTTTACGGTGATATCAAAATAAAAACCTTGCTATTTGATTTAAGTCGAATATTGCGAATTTATTGAACTGTTGTTATGAGGAGGGCTTGATATGAGTGAATACTTTGAAAATAAAGTGGCAGTGATAACGGGAGCGGCTTCGGGAATAGGGCTTGGGATTACAGAAGAGCTGCTCAAAAGAGGCGCGAAAGCAATATTTATGGGCGATTTCAACGAAGCCAATTTAGAGAAAGAGTCCGACCGTCTGAAGAGCGTTTACCCAGGCAAAGTGTTCCCGATACTTACTAATGTCACTAAGTTAGATGAAGTCCAAAATTTGATATCTAAGGCAAAAGAGCGTGGCGGGCAGATTGATTTTCTCTTTAATAACGCCGGCATGGGAATGACTCTGCCAACTGAAGTGATTACGTTTGAAATATGGAAATACATTGTAGATCTGAATCTGATGGGTGTAGTGTACTGAACATACAGCGCCATTCCTATTATGAGAGATCAGGGATTCGGCCATATAATCACAACGGCATCCCTTGCAGGCAAAGTCCCCTTCCCCTATCAAGCTGTATATACGGCAACAAAGAGCGCGGTGATATCAATGATGGAATCTCTGCAATATGAGCTTGAAAGCTACGGATTGAGCTTCAGCTATATCTGCCCGGGCAACGTCAACACTCCCATTTTTGCAGGCATTCAAGCACCAGCCGATTCAGTTAGTATTGAAGATGCGGTTGAATACATAATTGCAGAAGTTGAGAAAAAGTCACTTGGCATAATCTTTCCTGAGACAGCAAGAATAATAGACTACCTGTACAGAGAGAAGAGAGATGATTTTGATAAGCTGATGAAAAAAATGGCGGACGAGAGAAGAGAAAACTACAGAACAAAGGGCACCTACATTTAATTTATTTCTCTTACTATAAAAACATAACGCTCCAAGTACGCCTCGCAAATTATTAAAATTATGGAGGTGAAGAGATGAGAGTCTCGTGGGCTTTAAAAAAAGTTGAAATTCCGATGGATATTGTAGTCCTCATGGTTGCCGGTCTCGCCATGTTGATTGCCGGGCTTTTGCTCTTCCCCGTCTATGCCGGCAAACTTCCATACTATGAGAACGGCCTGTACGGTCTGCTTATATTCATATTCGCACTGCAAATTGTGGTGCTCGGAAAAACACCGTTCGGAGATATTTCTGAAAGAACACTGCCTTTGTTGATATTTGGCATTCTGATTGCTTGTGTCGGAATAGTCACATGCTATGTTCCGGATATTTTGAAAAACATTCCGAGAATAATTCTTTTTCTATGTTTCGGCCCTGGAGGGCTCTTCCTTTTGCTCCGAATGTTCATGTCAAAAAGCTATTTTAAACTGTGGAAAAATGAGGGTGGAATACTTCTAAAACTCGCCTTCAACTGCGCAGCAGTCTACTCCTTTTCGATATTTATTTCAGTCTTGCTTGTGAAGGGAGATATTGTTTCAGGTTCAGCGACTGCGATTTTGTTGCTGTTATACGGGATGCTTCTTCTTTCACTCTGTTTTGTGCTTTATAGAGTCTATGAGGTCTACCCTGAAAGCATTAGAGAAATTGGCGGCAAAATAAAGCTTTCAAATGAGAGAGCTTGTATGCTCACAGTAGGCGTGTTGACGGTATTGCTCGGAATTTTGTTGATCCCTATCAAACTGGGGATGTTGCCTTTTTCCGGAAGTGCGCAACTCGGACTCCTTGTCGTCATTATCTCTCTGAAGATGATGGCATTCGGAAACACTCCTTTGGGAGCGTTCGCCAGAACATGGTCTCTCGTTTCACTGGGACTCATTTTTGCCTCCATGGGAATTATTTCATGCATAGTTCCTGAAATAATGCTTCCATGTCTGACTTTGATAATTGCTCTTCTCTACATAGTTGGTGGAACAATCCCGATATCAAGAAAGTTGCTCTCGCTTAGGAAAAGAGAAGCGAACAGGCCTCGTCTCCCTGCGATATTGACAAAACTTACTGTTACACAGACAACAATTAGCACACTTTCGATAGTTTTCGGAACATCGATGCTGATAAGAAATCTCATACCAGGGCCACTCTTGGGCATAATTCTTACTGCAAATGGAGTACTTCTTCTCTACCTTCTGTCGCTACTTTTGAAAATTGATAAAATTAACGCCGAATAGAAGAGATTAAATGTATAAAAACAGGACATGGTAAATGTATTAAGGTAATTTAGAAGTATATTAGTAAAAAGAAAGGCAGATGAAGACAATGATTCCGGAAAAAATGATTGAAGTCTTAAAGCATGAAGGAGTTGTTTCAATAGTCACTCAAGACATAGAAAGCCACGTAGTAAATACTTGGAACAGCTATCTTAAGATTATAGAGGGAGAAAAAGTGCTGATTCCGGCAGGTGGAATGAATACTACAGAGGGAAACTTAAAAGAAAACAGCAGAGTCTTGATGACCTTGGGTAGTCGTGAAGTAGAAGGCTTTCACTCTATGGGGACAGGATTTTTAATAGAGGGAATAGGTAGATTCTTTTATGAAGGAGAAGAATTTGATCAGATGAAAGAAAAATTCCCATGGATGAGAGCAATCTTAGTCGTTAAGATAAATAATGTAAGTCAAACTCTTTAGGGTATAACTGTAATCTGCAATAATGAGTTTTATAAAAAAACAAGGCGGCAGAATATCTGCCGCCTTAACTTAAACTATTCTTTTATTTACTTTTTATCTTTTTCTTCAATGTCCATCTGTATTACTCCTTCTTCGAGGAGGCTTTCTACGGAAGCTTCCAGATCGGGAGTTGAGAAGTCGTCATCATCGTTCATATTCGGTTCCATGAGAAGACCGAGTCCTTCTGCGACTGTGTGTAGGACGTCTTTTGTAACTTCTTCCATAAGTTCGGGGTTCTCGCTCAGGTAGTTAGCTACGTTTTCTTTGCCCTGACCAAGAGTTTCTCCTTTATATGTTATCCATGAGCCTCTGCGTTTAAAGACTTCTCTGTCGAGAGCCATGTCTACTACTGAGACGGATTTGGGAACTCCCTTTCCGTAAATGAGTGTTGCTCGTGCCGTACGGAATGGAGGTGCTTGTTTGTTTTTAACGACTTTGAGCCAGAGTTCGTGTCCTGTTACTGTATCGCCTTGAGTTACCTGTTTGCCGCGTCTGACTTCTATTCTTACGGAGCTGTAGAACTTGAGGGCACGTCCACCGGTTGTCGTCTCTTGGGGACCGCCGTAGCTGTAGCCTGTACTGATTTGTGCGCGAAGCTGATTTATGAATATAACGGAGGTATTGCTTTTTGATATTGCGGCTGTGAGTCTTCTGAGTGCGTATGACATGAGTCTTGCATGAAGGCCGACCTGATTTGAGCCCTCTCCCATTTTTCCATCTATTTCTGCCTGAGGAGTTAGAGCTGCGACTGAGTCAACGACAACTACATCAAAGGCGCCACTGCGAACCAGTGTGTCTAGTATGTAGAAGGCTTGTTCTCCACTGTCTGGCTGTGACATGTATAGATTTGCCGTGTCGACTCCTATTGATGCGGCAAGTCTTGGATCAAGAGCGTGTTCGGCGTCAATAAATGCAACGTAACCGCCATTTCTCTGTGCTTCTGCAAGTATGTGAAGTGCGAGGGTTGTTTTTCCTCCGCCTTCCGGGCCAAATATCTCTATGACGCGCCCTCTGGGAACTCCGCCAATGCCAAGAGCTACATCCAACGGCAGTATTCCGGTCGGGATAACTTCTGCTGTTGTCTCTACTTCATCGCCAAGGCGCATAATTGCACCGTCGCCAAATTTACCTCGAATTTCACTCAGTGCTTGTTCCAGAATATCCTCTCTGGTTACTGCCGACTTCTTAGCCATTTGTTTACCTCCCATATTTAATGTATACAATTTGATTTCATTTTAAATTATAGCAGTTTTTTATATTTTGAAAAGCCCGAGAATTTCATGTATTGGACCGGATTGAGTAAGCTCGCTTTTCATCAGCGCTATTTCCTCTACTAACCAAGGTTCTATCAATAATTCGCTGTTTTTCATTTTATTTATGATGGTTTTCGAAAGAACTGTGTGTCTTTTCACTCGCCCTAAGGTGAGATGTGGATGAAAGGGAGATCTCTCTATTCCTGCTCCGGCATTGGACGTTGCATTCTCAACTTCTTTTTGCAGTAGTTTCAGCGGACCTAAATCACCTTGTATCCTCGTCCATATAATGTTTGGTTTATTTATGTTGGGGAAAGCATCAATGCCTTCTGTGTATAGAGTAAAACTTCCCTGCTGTTTGAGATTATTTAACTGATTTTTTATTTCTTCAACTATTTTCTCTTCGCACTCGCCACAGAACTTCAGGGTGATGTGCAAGGTGGAAGGGTCAACCCATTTAATCATTTTCGCGGTTTCAGTACGAATTGAATCTATCCGTTTAGAGATAGCTTGTCTCTGCTTTTGGGGGAGAAGTATTGATATAAAAACTCTCAAGATTTTTTACCGAATGCAAAGTTTTTATTTTTCATCGGTACTCAATTCCTCCAATAGAAAGAATAGCACCTGTCTTAAAGCCGCTTCTCTTATTTTATTTCTGTCGCCTTTGAAAACGCGCGTAAATGACGTGGTCTTGCCTTTCGAAGCGTAGCCGAACCAGACTGTGCCGACTGGCTTTTCTTCGCTTTCGCCTGCCGGGCCCGCAATCCCCGTTGTACTAATTGCGATATCAGATTTATATATTTTTCTGGCGCCTGCCGCCATCTCTTCGGCACACTCTGCACTTACGGCACCATATTTTTCCAAAGTAGTTTTGTTTACTCCTAGTATGTTTTTCTTGGCTTCATTCGAATATGTTACTGCTGAGCCTAAAAAGAATTCTGACGCTCCGGCTATTTCTGTCACTGCAGCTCCGATAAGGCCTCCGGTGCAAGATTCTGCAAAAGATATTTTTATGTTTTTGTCTGTGGCAACTCTAAAGAGTCGTTGTACAAGCAGGAAGTTGTCTTCACTCATATTCCTACCACCTCACTAATTGCAGTTATTCCGCCAGCAAAGAACAACCACTGAAAAAACCGAATAAGGAGGTTGGTGAGTGCTCCTCCGAGAATGTCATCTGCCATGACACCGAGTCCTCCCGGTAACTTTTCCATCTGTTTTATGGGGAAAGGTTTTGTTATGTCTATTATCCTAAATAAGAAAAGAGCGACTATTACGTAGGTGAGGTCAAATCCGAAACATGCGATCCAACTACCCGCCACTTCGTCTATAACCACTTCTCCAGGATCTTCGCTTTTGGTTGCTTTTACATATTTATCTGCAGCAATAGTGCCTATCAATATCAGGGCGGCAATTCCCCAAATGGGTACTCCGCCTAGCAATATCCAGATAATACATGCAACAATAGAGGCTAATGTTCCGGGCATGTTGCTGAAACGCCCAATTGTTCCAAAAGTAGATATCATGCCGTACCACGTTTTCATCTGTGCTGTTAAATTCATTTCTCTACTTCCTCTCCAACCATATCGTGCGGCATGGCTTCTTTTAATTGTACTTTGATAATATCTCCCACTTTTAAATCTTCACGAATATTTCTAATTTCTATCAATCCATCTACTTCGGGTGCTTCTCTAAAGCTTCTGCCCTCGGCAAATCCATATTCCCACTCAACATTTTCCAGCAACACGTCCACTTCTCTGCCTACGAAGAGCTGCTGTCTTTTAAAAGATATCTCCTCTTGTACAGCCATGAGCGTGTTAAGCCGTTTTTTCTTAGTTGCTTCGGACACTTGTCCCGACATTTCATAAGCTTTTGTTCCCTCTTCCGCAAAGAAGGTAAAAGCTCCCATTCGGTCGAATTGAACCTCAGATATAAAGTCAATCATTTTGTCGAAATGCTGTTTTTTCTCTCCGGGGAAACCTACCATACAGGTAGTTCTTAGAGCAAAATCGGGGTTTATCTCACGTGCTTTTTTGAATATGGCCAGTAGTTCTTCATCACTCATGCCGCGATTCATTGCGGACAATATGCGTGAGTCCCCATGCTGTATGGGAACATCTAGATAGGGAAGAATTTGACGGCCGGAAGAGATGCGTTCCAACAGCTGTGTTGTGACTCGTGCAGGATGAAGATATAAGAGACGTATCCATATGTCTTTCGGCAGTGATGATTCCAGTGAATCCAAGAGTTCAATGAATGAGCTCTTGTGGTATATGTCTGTTCCGTAAACTGTGAGATCCTGTCCCACAAGGCAGAGTTCGCGAGCTCCTTCGCTCACGAGCTGCTCTGCTTCGCTCACTAACATTTTTATGGGAAGGCTGCGTAAATCGCCCCTAATAGAGGGAATAGTGCAGAAAGTGCAGTGATTATTGCATCCTTCACTTATTTTCAGGTATCTCGTGTGTTTGGATGAGAGTGGCAGAATGGAGCGGAAACGCCCTAATTTTTCTTCGTTGCCTAAATATGTGAGGACTTTGCCCCAATCTTCACTGTCAGCCCAAAAGTCAACTTCGGGAAGATCTTCGTTCATTTCTCCGCTGTATCTGTTTACAAGGCAACCAACAACACCTATTTTTTTGAGTTTTCCTTCGTGTTTAAGCTGTTCTAAATCCAGTATTGCAGCGACACTTTCTTCAACTGCGGGTCTGATAAATCCACAGGTATTGACTATCCCTACTTCAGCAAGGGAGACGTCTTCAACTAAAGTGTGTCCAGCTCTCTTTAGTTCGCCTGCTAAACATTCGCTGTCAACTTTGTTTTTTGCACAGCCTAAACTCAGTATATAAATTTTCATTTATATAGTTCCGGCGTTTCTTCATCGACCGGATTGTTGAGCAAATAAAGTTTTAACCCTTCTTCTGTCAAACCTGCACCTATGCCGAGAGACATTCTTATGCGCGCTTGACTTGAACTCAAATGACCTCCAGATATAACGCCCATTTCTGTAAGTTTTGCAAAACTTCCTTCATACAATCCGGTTCTTGAAACTTGCCCTTGGAAACAGCGAGAGACTATTGCCACGGGAATTCTTCTTCTGATGAGATTTCGAACGTGAGGCACCCACGAGGGAGATATGTTGCCTGTTCCAAATCCGGAGAGGACAACCCCTTCTATTTCTTTGTCATTTGCCAGTGCGGCGATTATCTTCTCCCCGCCTCCAAGTGAAGCAGTTACAATCTCAACGACTGGTGTTCTTTCTGGGCGCCTTAATAAAAAAACCGGTCTCCCGTTCGGTCTGACAAATCTTATTTCTCCATTTATAATTTTGCCGACAGAACCCTTCCCCGTTGACTGGAACACGTTGTCTTGGCTCAAAGGATCTATCATGACAACTTCAGCTGCATCAAAAAGCTCCCCGCTGGAACAGACTAGGACTCCCCTGTTGCGTGCCTCGTGAGAAAGTGCAGCCAGTACGGAACAGTTTAAGTTCTTCAGTCCCTCTTCAAGTCCAACACGACCCTGTGTCAGGAGATTTGCAAAAATAACAGGTTCTGAGTGTTGCCACAGGAGATCTGCCATGTAAGCCATCTCCGACATTACAGCTGTTCCGGATACGACTATAATCCCGGTATATCCTTGTTCTATAAGAGAGTCGAACATATTGGACATTTCCAGCATAAGCGGCATCGAATAGTGACTGCTCGGCTGACAGCTCCAATCTATCGGTTCGCAAAGTTTTGCAAGATCTCCCGGCAAACAGTCTAATAGTGAGCAAGGATCAACATTATCCTCCTGAGTGGAGAAACTTCCTGCCAGCAGAAGTGCCAGTTTTGTTTTTGTTTCCAAGACTTATACCTCCATTCGCATATCATGCGATTGAGAAAATTAATTATAAATGACTTTCTGTACATCTGTATATTAACGCAAAGGACAATCTGTTACAAACTTACGCCTTATTTAATAGACGAAGTCAAATGTTACACTTCTTTTCCAAAAGATGATAAAATACTCTTCGAATAGGCTTTTATGAATTATACGTCTAAATCTTTTGGAATTATTTTAGCACTTTTAGAACTTAATTATAGGGGGAACATTATGAGCATTATCACACAATGTATTGTGCTGTTTCATGGTCTCGTAGATTGGCTTGTCGCTGTAGTAGGGCACTTGGGTTATCCCGGCGTAATCGGACTTATGTTTTTGGAATCATCCTTTTTCCCATTCCCAAGCGAAGTCGTTGTCCCACCTGCGGGCTATCTTGCCTCCAAGGGCGAAATGAATTTGATTATAGTTATTCTTTCGGGAATATTTGGAAGCATTTTGGGAGGCCTTTTTAACTACTGGATAGCAGTAAAGTGGGGGCGCCCTATTTTCGAAAAATATGGCAAGTACTTCTTTATCACAAATGAAACATTGGACAAGGCTGATGACTTCTTTGAGAAACATGGACATATAAGCACCTTTACGGGAAGGCTTATCCCTGTTCTCAGACAGTATATTTCACTTCCTGCCGGTCTTGCAAGAATGCCTTTGAAACAGTTCTGTGCCTATACTGCTTTGGGTTCCGGAATTTGGGTGGCAATCCTGGCCTTTGTCGGATATTTTCTGGGCAGCGATACTTCTTTGATACAGCAAGAAGTTAAAAAGATATCCTTTTATCTTATAGCCGGATGCGTTATACTTATACTGCTATATGTGTATCTGCATAGGAGAAAAGCAGCAAAAAAGACTGAAAAAGAAGAGGACTAATTTATAAAATAACATGTACTACAAATACGATGACGGTATATTCGCCGTTGACTCTCACTATCTAAGAAAAGGAAACGCAGCTGTCTATATTTTACGCGACAGCAATAGTGCCGCTCTTGTTGAGACGGCAAACAATGCCTCCTTGCCTTACATTCTTGATGCAATGAATGAGTTGAGTGTTCGCAAAGAAGATGTCGAATATATTTTTATCACTCATGTGCATCTTGACCATGCAGGCGGAGCGGGCAGCTACATAAAAGAATTCCCGAATGCACGCATCGTCATTCATCCCCTCGGCGCACCTCACTTAATAGATCCTCAGAGAATTGTTGCAGCCGCATCGGAAGTTTATGGGGCGGACTGGGTCAAGTCTTTATATGGAGAGATAATTCCCGTTGACCGCAATAGAATAATCGCTGCGGAAGATGGACAAACTATAAATATGAAATCTCGCAATATAATTTGCCTTGCGACTCCGGGACATGCCAGACATCATATGGCTTTCTTCGATGAGAAACATTCGGCTATGTTCACGGGCGATGCACTCGGTTCTTCATGGCCGGAAATGAACGCCATTAACGGACGCTGGATTATTCCATCAACGGCGCCAATGCAGTTTGATCCGGGAGACATGCACAGCAGTATCGACAAAATAGCCAGATTTAAACCTCAAAAAGTTTATCTAACACATTTTGGACTGCTTGAAAATTTGAGCGAAGCTGCTGAAGAACTTCACAGAGATATAGACAAGTATGTTTTTGAAACAGAAAAACTTAACGGAAATGAAGAAAAGATAAGAGAGTATCTTTTGAATTTATATACAAAGACTGCCTCTTTATATGGAATAAAAAATCCGAGAGAGTACGTTCTTAACGAGTGTAAAATTCTGTTACAGCTGAATCCTATGGGACTTGAAGCTTGGTACAGACACAGATCAGAACGTCCGTACAGAAAAACTCTCACTTTCAAGAGCAGAGAGTTCGCTCTTTTCCAGAACTAGAGAATATAACATTAAAAGCAAATTAAAAGAGTCTCTTCGTTTATGAAGAGGCTCTTTATTTTTAGCCAAAAAGAAACAAACTCTCTATCTTATTTCGTTGACAATTAGCAACTGAAGATATATTCTTAGCCTCTAGCCAAAAATTGGCAGCTTAGAAAGTCGTAAAAATACGACCATACACTGCATAAGCTGCCTGCGAAGGAGGTTAGAGGGATGAAAACCCTTGCAGTGATTCCAGCGCGTTACGCAAGCAGCAGATTGCCCGGCAAAGCACTTATTCCCATAGCCGGAGTGCCTCTCGTAATAAGAGTCCTTTCAAACGTTCAAAAGTGTAAAACAATTGACAAGGTCGTCGTAGCTACTGACGACTCGCGAATTGCCGATGCCGTTAGAAAATATGGCGGAGACGTGATTATGACGCCTGCCGATTTACCAAGTGGCGGAGACCGTGTCGCATGGGTGTCCAGAGAAATTCCATCCGAGTTTGTACTCAATGTGCAGGTTGATGACCCCCTGGTTAACAGCGAAATGATTGATCCTCTTGTCGTCGAATTGGAGAGAGATTCTTCCATAATGCTCGCTCTTCTGGCTAAAAGAATAGAGAAGATGGAAGAAGTTGTCGCAGAGAGCTGTGTAAAAATGGTCTTCGACAAGAATGGACGAGCGATGTACTTCAGCCGCTCACCAATACCTTATCCGATAAAAGAAGATGGAATTTGGTTCAAACATATTGGGCCTTACGCTTGGCGGAGAGATTTTCTTTTAGAGTTCTCTTCTTGGGAGCAGACGCCATTAGAAAAAGCGGAGAGTCTTGAGATGTTGAGAGTCTTGGAAAAAGGCTACTCAATCAAATGTGTGTTGACAGAAAACGACACTATCGAGATTGACACTCCGAGAGACTTGGAAAAGATAGAAAGCTATTTCGCTCAGTGCGAAGATTTAGTCTAAGAGATATAAAAGAGAGACGAGTTGCATAATGATTAACGTCATAGAAGAATTAAAAAAATTAAAAGCTTGGTGGAGAACTGAAATAAACACAGAAATAATCGTATCAGCCAACGCAATAAACGATTTGTTTTACAAAATAGAAGAGAAAGAAAAAGACACATTTTTTATTATAGACAGTGCCTTAAAAGAAGATGACAAGTACAACAAAATTTTTGCACAAAAGGATAAATATCTTTTTGACGCGACTCTTTCTGAACCGAAAACTGGCGATGTAAATAAGCTTGTTTCATTAATTAAATCATTGGGAAGAGACATAAATTTAGTCGTGGGGATCGGCGGAGGCTCAACCATTGACCTGACAAAAGCCACTTCAATTTGCCTGGCCAACCCCAAAAAAGCGGAAGAGTACCAGGGGTACGACATGGAGATGGCAAAGGGGCCTGAGATTTGGGCGGTTCCCACACTTTTTGGAACGGGAGCTGAAATTACTCCGATTGCTGTATTACGAGGCCCTGAAAGAAAATTGGGAATAAACAACAAACACACATCGCCCGACGTTGCAATGATTGATCCGCAACTCCCGATTACGACACCGAAATTTAATCGCTTCTATACGATGATGGATTGCTACTATCACCACTATGAGATAACGAAGAGCAAGACGAGCAAGAGCGAAGCCATTTTGGATGCGGAGGATGGGCTGGCGTTAGCGAGAGAACTGCTCTCTAGCGGAGTCGAACCTTTCAATATTGAAGCATCAATAAAAGCCGCTAAAGCTTCGATTCTTGGAGGAAGCAGCACGATAGGGGGAAGAGTGGGAGGAGCACATGCAATTTCTTATGGACTTAGCAACTCTTCACCGACTCTACCTCACAGTGTCGCAGTAACCATATCAATGTTGGCATTGGAAAATCTATATCCTGACGGATACAGAGATACTGTTCATTTTCTTGAGGCAAATGAAATGCCCCGTCCTAACGCGGCAGATTACGGAATAAATGAGAGTCATATCGAGAAAATGGTAAAAACCTCAATGGGGATGACTAAGCTTTGGGAAAGCTGCTTTGGTGAGGAATATAGAAAGTATGCCACGGAAGAATTTATGAGAAAGATTTATGAAAAAATAGTATCTGAAAAATAAAAGTATTTTAAAAGGTTAAAACAAATGAGATGGAGGGATAGAAATGGCAGGAGCAGAAATTTTCGACAATAGAGAAATAGAGGCAATAAAAGATGTAATAGAGAGAAGAATGATACATCGCTACGGCTCTCACTCGGCCAGGAACGGACAGTATAGGGTTGATGAATTTGAGGATAAAGCAAAAGAGATAACGGGTGCAAAATATGCCTTGGCCGTTGCAAATGGCACTGCTTCTCTTATTCTTGCACTCAAAGGATTAGGGATTAAACCGGGAGACGAGGTCATAACCTCTCCATTCACATTTATAGCGACAATTGAGGCAATCATTGAGTGCAACGCCGTTCCCGTACTGGGTGAGATAGACGAAACTCTCTCCCTTGACCCTAACTGTATTGAAAAACTAATTACGGAAAAGACAAAGGCTATTATGCCAGTGCATATGTTTGGAGTGGCGGCTAATATGGATGAAATAATGGCGATTGCAAACAAACATAATATTCCTGTTGTGGAAGACGCGTGCGAGGTCGTAGGTGGGACTTACAAAGGGAGATACCTCGGAACATTGGGCGTTTGCGGCACATGGAGCTTTGACCCGAATAAGACTTTGACTGTGGGCGAGGGCGGAATGGTTCTGACCGACAGAGAAGACTTATATTTCAACATGGATTGTTATCATGACCATGGGCATGTGCACAGCAAAATAATAGAGCGCGGCGAAGAGGGAAAATCGGGATTCGGTGTCAACTACCGTTTGAGTGAAGTTCAGGGAGCACTGGGGTTAGTGGCTCTTGACAAGATGCAGCTCGCTCTCGGCAAACTTCGCGAATCTAAAAAGAAAATTCTCGACGCCGTGGCAGATACGGGAATAAAAGCGCGACCGATGCATGACAGCGATGGCGACACGGCAACACACGCTATCTTTATGATGCCAACAGCTGAAGATGCAAAAATATTCCAAAAAGCAACAAGAGAGGCTGGCCGCGGCTGCGATATTATCTCAGAGAATACGTGGCATTATGCAAAACATTGGAGAGCATTGAATGACATGAGCGAAAAAGATTTCTTCGGGACAAAAGCTCCATCTTATGCTCCGGAGAGTATGGCGAGCAGTGATGCAGTTTTAAGCCGTGCCGTCATGTTCGGCCTTAATATCTGCATGGATGATGCTTCCATAAATAAAATAATAGATGCGGTACGTGCCGGAATGGAAGCAATAAAGAAATAGCTTTTAGCAAGCTGAACGAAATAGACTATTGAAATAGATACAAATGAAATAAAAAAGAGTTGTCGGAATAATAAATATCCGGCAACTCTTTTTTGTATTATATAACTTATGGGTTATTACTCTTCCTCTTCGTCTCGACCAGATTTCTTCTGAGATTTTCTGCGTTCGTCTAAGTTGAGAATCATCTTTCTTATACGCACGTTATTTGGAGTTACTTCCACAAGCTCATCTTCGCCTATCCACTCAAGAGCGTTGTCTACGTTCATTATTTTAGGAACGTCCAAAACCACAATCATGTCCTTTGTTGCTGAACGGAAGTTTACCTGCTGCTTGCGTTTGGCGGGATTGCATGCAAGGTCCATATCTCTCGCCGCTTCTCCAACAACTTGGCCGTTATAAATTTCATCTCCCGGTTTGATGAACAACCTTCCTCTTTCCTGCAAATTATGCAGGGAGTAGGCTGTGGCAGTTCCTGTTTCCATACTGACAAGCGAACCGTGAGAGCGTGATGTTATCTCGCCCACCCACTCATCATAGCCGACGAAGCGTGAAGCCATGATGCCAAGCCCACGTGTGTCTGTAAGGAATTCTCCTCTATAGCCGATTAGACCTCTTGTACTTATTTTGAAAAGCATACGAAGAGTTCCGGTTCCGGTATTTTCCATATTGACGAGCTCGCCTTTTCTCAGAGCTAATTTTTGGATAACTATTCCCTGATATTCTTCAGGTACGTCTATCATTACTTCCTCCATCGGCTCAAGCTTCTTGCCATTGGAGTCATACTGTACTATTACTTCGGGGCGTGAAACGGCCAATTCTGAGCCTTCACGGCGTATTTCTTCGATTAATATGCCGAGATGCAGCTCGCCGCGTCCCGATACTTTTACTCCGTCTGCCCGGCCAATATCTTCCATGCGTAATGCCGGGTCTGACTTGGTCTCTCGTTCAATGCGAGCTTTTAGCTGGCGAAGAGTTATAGCGTTTCCATCCTTGCCTGCAAAGGGGCTCGTGTTTACGAGGAAGAACATGGAGATAGTTGGCTCTTCTATCCCGAGAGGCGGCATTATATGCTCTTCTCCCGTAAGTTCCGGAGATGCGATAGTGTCTCCCAAATCTATATTTTCCGGGCCGGTGAACCAAACGATATCTCCTGCACCGGCTGATTCCACTTCAGTTCTCTCAAGTCCGTTTGTGACGTAAAGGTGGGAGCATGTAGACGTATCGTTTGAAACAATTGACCAAGATGTCTGGTCGTAATTGTCCCATTTTGTATTTGTTCTTACAATTCTATCTCCCTTTTTTAAGGTTCCCTGAAGTATTCTTCCACCGCCGATACGGCCGAGGTAGTCGCTCCATGAAAGAGTGCTTACTTGCATTTTAAAGGGTGCGTCCATAACTGCTTTCGGTGCGGGAACTTTCTCTATCAATATTTTAAACAAATCATCCATTCCGGCTTTTGTGTTGTCCGGATGTTTATTTAGGTCATCAACAAACCAACCCTGCAATCCTGAGCCGTACAAAATCGGGAAATCACACTGTTTCTCTGTGGCTCCAAGCTCGATAAAAAGGTCAAATGTCTTGTCCAATGCTTCATCTGGATCTGAGTTGGGTCTGTCTACTTTGTTAACTATTACTATGGGGTTAAGCCCTAACTTGAGAGCTTGCATTAACACGTAGCGAGTCTGAGGCATAGGGCCTTCGTTGGCATCCACCAAGAGAAGAACTGAGTCGACCATGGAGAGTACTCTTTCAACTTCTCCGGAAAAGTCGGCATGTCCCGGAGTATCAACTATGTTGATTTTGTAGCCCTGCCACTCAACAGTACAGTGCTTCGCTTTAATTGTTATTCCACGTTCACGCTCAATTGTTCCGGCGTCCATAACTCTTTCTTCAATTTGCTGATTGTCTCTAAAGAGATGAGCAGATTTGAAGATGCCATCGATAAGAGTTGTCTTGCCGTGGTCAATGTGGGCGATTATTGCTATGTTTCTTAGTTTTGATGAATCTTGCATATATTTACTGTTCCCTTCATCTGCAGATTAGCCTTATACAGGCACAGATTATTTCCATGTATGTTCGCATCTCACTTTTTATGTGAACAATGTGATATTATAACACTCTTTTTCTGTAAAGATGCAACTGTAAAAAATATTAAAAAGATAAAGACTCAGAGCCAAACGGCAACTGAGTCTTTATCTGATTTTAAATTTATGTTAATTTTAATTTATTGACTCAAATATTTTGTCCAATATCTCCAAACCTCTGTCGATAAGGTCGGGAGTAATTGTGAGAGCAGGTGCAAATCTTACGGTGTTGTTCCCTGCTGTAAGAAGTAGCAGCTTATTTTCAAGAGCTTTTTTCACTATGTCTGCCGCTGCAAATTTATCATCTATTACGAGTCCTAAAAGCAAGCCATTTCCATTTATCTTTTTTATGAAAGGATATTTTTTCTTTAACTCTCCAAGTTTTCCTATAAAATAATCGCCTTTGTTCTTTACGTCTTTTAAAAAGCTCTCATCAGAGATGCGGCTGAGCACATATTCAACTGCTCTTGATGCAAGAGGGTTGCCGCCAAATGTTGTGCCGTGAGTAGAGGGTGTAAAAAAGTGTGCGAACTTGTCATCTGCACAGATAGCACCTACGGGCACTCCACCGCCAAGGCCTTTTGCAAGTGTAAGGACATCGGGGCGTACATCCAGCTGTTCAAAATCAAATAACTTGCCGCTTCGTCCGATTCCTGTCTGAACTTCGTCATATATCAACATAATGTTTTCCTTAGTACAAAGCTCCCTAACGGCTTTGGCGAAGTCTTTATCCGCAGAGATTACTCCGCCCTCTCCCTGAACAGGTTCCATGATCAAGGCACATACACTCTCATCTACCAGTTCAACCACTGATTCAAAATTGTTATATTCTGCAAAAAGAATATCGGGGATGAGAGGAGTGAAATCCTTTTGATATTTCGGCTGGCCTGTAACGCTTAGAGCACCTAAAGTTCTGCCGTGAAAAGAGTTCTTAAAGGCTATAATTTTGGTTGCTCCGTTTTTGCCGGACTTTCCAAATATGCGAGCTAGTTTCATGGCAGCTTCGTTTGCCTCTGTTCCGCTGTTGCAGAAAAAAACTTTCTCATAACCGGAAACTTTGCTCAAAAGCTCTGTCGCTTTGACATGAGCTTCGTTGTAGTAAAGGTTGGAGCAGTGGATTATTTTGTCTATCTGATCTTTGAGAGAATTCTTGAAATCTTCGTCATCGTAACCAACAGAATTGACTGCGATTCCGCCCATGAAATCAAGGTATTTTGTCCCTTCTGTATCAAACATGTAACCATCTTTTGCGCTCTCTATAACAATTGGGAAGCGGCTAAAGTTGTTGAAGCCGTACTTCTCACACTTTTCCATCATTTTTTTCATTTATTTTTCCACCATGGTTCCAAATCCATCGGGGGTGAATATCTCAAGCAGGATTGAGTGCTGCAGTCTGCCGTCCAGTATGTGAACTGATTTGACTCCGCCCTCAATGGCATCTTTGCAGCTTCTAAGTTTTACGATCATTCCGCCTGTCACTATGCCCTCTTCTATGTATTTTTCGATATCATCCACTCTTAAGTGCAATATGATTGAACTCTGGTCAAAGATATCCCTCATGACTCCTTCAACGTCGGATAGAAGAACAAGTTTCTGAGCTTCTAATGCCTTTGCAACTGCTAAAACCGCAGTGTCGGCATTCACGTTAAAAATCTTTGCATGCTCGTCGGTTGACACAGGGGCTATAACAGGAATGATATCATTTTTTATAAGAGTGTCTAAAAACTCTGTGTTTACTTTAGTTATATCTCCGACATTTCCTAAATCAACATCAGACTTTACCTTTTCCACCTCAAACAGATTTGCATCACTGCCGCAAATCCCAACAGCTTGTACCCCTTCAGCACAGAGGCTTGCTACTATTTTTTTGTTGATATTGCCGGCAAGCACCATCTGTGTGATTTCGGAAACTTCATCTGTCGTCACGCGCAAGCCATTTACAAACTCCGGCTCGATACCAAGTTTTTCTTGCATTTCTGAAACCTGAACTCCGCCACCATGTACCACAACCGGATGAATTCCAGTGAGTTTCATCATGGCAATGTCTTCTATAATCGTCTGATATGTTGTTTTATTACTGAGAGTCGCGCCACCAAGTTTTATCACGACGATTTTGCCGTGAAATTCTCTGATGTATTTCAGGCTCTCCATTAGTACTTTTACTTTTTGGACATATTCTCTCATTTATAATACCTTCTTACTTATGTTCTATATTCGCCGTTTATACGGACGTATTCATAACTCAAATCACATCCCCAAGCGGTTGCTGTTGCATCTCCATCTTCGAGAGTGATTTTTATTTTAATAAATTTTCTTTCCAGAACTTCTCTGGCATGCTCTTCCTCAAATGGCACAGGGGTTCCGTTTTCCATGAGCAAGATAGGCTTCGGATCTTCCCATTTATCATTTTTACCTGCTATAAATTCAATTTTTACTTTTTCGGGGCTAAACTCTCCTCCGCTGCGTCCCATGGCGGCGAGTACACGTCCCCAGTTTGCATCTTCTCCGAAAAATGCGGTTTTTACAAGTGTCGAAGATATTATTGTCTTGGCAAGTTTCTTCGCATCTTCCGGGGTTTTGCCTCCGATGACTTCTGCTTCAAGAAACTTTGTGGCTCCTTCGCCATCCATCACTATCTGTTTTGCTAGATAGACATTTATTTTTTCTAAGACTTCTTTAAATTTTATGTAATCTTCGTTCTCACAGTTGATTTCGTTATTGTCTGCGAGACCATTTGCAAGAAGCACGACCATGTCATTTGTGGATGTGTCCCCGTCTACGGAGAGCATGTTGTACGTGTTTTCCGTAGTTTCAGAAAGAGCTTTTTGCAACATTTCATTTGATATGGCACAGTCCGTGGTTATAAAGCCGAGCATTGTTCCCATATTTGGATGAATCATGCCGGAACCTTTGGCGATGGCACCAATTTTTACAGTCTTGCCATTAAGTTCAAATTCATAGGCTACGCCTTTTTTACGTAGGTCGGTGGTCATTATCCCATCCACTGCACGTCCGGCGGCTTCCTGTGTAGCTTCAAGGTTTTTGACGACTTCGGTTATCCCCTTTTTTATTCTATCCATGGGCAGGGGTACGCCAATGACGCCCGTTGACGCTACAAGAACACTGTCAGCTGGAAGTCCGAGTGCACATTCTACTTCTTTTACCATAGATTTTGCGTCCTCTAAACCCTGTTTCCCTGTACATGCGTTCGCATTGCCTGAATTTATGACTACTGCTCTTAAG
Source organism: Synergistaceae bacterium (assembly GCA_012728235.1). Lineage (NCBI taxonomy): Bacteria > Thermotogati > Synergistota > Synergistia > Synergistales > Synergistaceae > Synergistaceae bacterium. The sequence goes on along the minus strand of JAAYFL010000008.1, from coordinate 8,621 downwards.
TCGCTATTTTTTTCGATAATTTCTTTTGTTACCAAAAGCGGTGCCGCCTTTACTATGTTGCGCGTATAGACTGCTGCACCGGCACAAGCCGTTTCTGAATAAATAAGAGAGAGATCGTATCTGCGTCTTTTAATTCCACTGTGTACTGCATTTGCCTTGAATCCTTTTGGTGCCACTATCGCATTTTGTATTTTTTTCATTATGGAAATACTCCTAAATCAGTTAATCCTGTATTTTCTTCAAGTCCAAACATAAGATTCATGTTCTGTATGGCTTGCCCCGCAGCACCTTTGACTAGGTTGTCCAGTGCCGACGTTATTATCAGTTTTTTTGTTCTGTTATCTTTGAATACGTTCATATCAAAATAGTTAGAGCCCTTTATCCATCTTATTTCGGCACTTTCGTTTCCTTCTATAATCCGTACAAACTCTTCTCCGGCATAGAAATCTTCAGCCATCTTCTTGAGATCTGATACAGTCGCATCCATTTTTAGATCCGCGTAAATTGTGGTTAATATGCCGCGATTTATCGGAAGCAGATGGGGCGTAAACACCAAGGGGACATCCAGTTTTAAAATCTGCTCTATCTCTGCTGTATGTCTATGTGATGCTATTTTATAGGCTCTGTAGTTTTCGTTGGTTTCACATAATAAATTAGAGGTTGAGAGTCCACGTCCAGCGCCTGAAGCTCCTGATGCGGCGTCTATTACTATTGTAGAAGTGTCTATCACTCCTGCTTTGACAAATGGAAGCAGAGAAAGTATGGAGCATGTTGAATAACAGCCGGGATTGGCTATCAAACGAGCTTTTTTTATCTCTTCACGATAGAGCTCAGGCAGACCGTAGACCGCTTCAGGCAAAACTCGCTCGCCAAAGTGCTCGATTTTATACCACTCTTTGTAGATGTTTACGTCTTTAAACCTAAAGTCCGCTCCGAGATCTATTACTTTGGCGTTGTCCAGTATTTCCTTAGTGACTTTTTTGCTTGCAAAGCCGGACGGAAGCGCTATAAAGATAAGGTCGCACTCTTTAGAGAATTTCTCTATATCCTGCTCAACGCAAATAGCCTCATCTCCAAAGTTAGCTGAAATGAAGTTTTTATATATGTGGTCTATTCTTTCTCCCACATAACTTCTTGAAGCCAGAAATTTTATTTCTGCCTCCGGATGTTTTTGCAGAAGTCTCAAAAGCTCCTGCCCGCTATACCCTGTTGCACCTATAATCGCTATTTTAATCATAATTCCGCCATTCTATACCTAAAGTATTTTCTTTTCAACTTTTTCAGTGATAGTTTACTCTTTTAACAGCCCGAAATTTCGTCGCGATAGAGAGAGGTTAATGTAATCTTAAACGTTAAATCTGATTTCGATGATATCTCCATCTTTTACGAGATATTCTTTCCCTTCAAGGCGGAGACATCCCGCTTTGCGACATTCGTCGTAGGAGTTGTTATGTACCATGTAATCTTCAAACGATACTACTTGCGCTCTTATAAAACCTCGTGCCAGATCACTGTGTATGGCTCCGGCTGCATCCACGGCATTGTCTCCCGTGTGAAGCTCCCATGCACGAACTTCATCGGGGCCGCATGTGAAAAAGCTGATAAGTCCAAGTGCTCTGTATGCTTCGCCTATAAGGCGTTCTCTGCCCGGCTCAGTAATATTGAGCCCCTCTGTAAACTCAGCCGCCTCTTCATCTGTAAGCTCAATTATGTCCATTTCAAGACTTCCATAGAGCTTGCAGAGAATGACATCCTGTTCTTCGGCTCTCTTGTTCAGCTCTTCCCATCCGGGAATTTCCGTTTCCTCGGCTTGAGAATCGTCAAGGTTGAGGACAATTATTTCCGGCTTTGAAGTCACGAATGAAAAACCGCGTAATCTTTGCCATTCTTCCGGCTTTAATTCAATGCTGCGCAAGGGTTTCTCTTCCATGAGACAGTCGTTGCACTTTTCAAGAAGTATTTTTTCCTGCTCTTCTTCTGGAAGAAGTCTTTTTTTTGCGGCCAATCTGCTCAAGCGGTTTTCAATTACAGCCAAGTCGCGGAAGATTAGTTCGTTTTCCACAATGCCCCAGTCTCTTAGGGGATCAATGCTTCCCTCGGGGTGTTCCACCGAGCTGTTTTTGAAGCAGCGAATTACATGGATAAGAGCATCTGAGTCTGCGACAAAGCTAAGGAAGGCATTTCCCAATCCCGCACCCTTGCCGGCTCCTTTGGAAAGCCCGGCGAGATCTATAAATTCCATTTGAGCAGGAGTTATTTTCTTGGGAGAATGAATCTTCACAAGTTCGTCAAAACGCTTGTCTGGTACCGATACAACCGCTTTGTTTGGGTCGGTTTTTCCTCCGGCATAAGGCTTGACCTCAGCTCCGGCTCTTGTTATTACGTTGAAAACCGTTGACTTGCCGCTTAGAGGCAGTCCGACTATTCCACAGTGCAACATAAATATCACTCCGATAATTTATTTAATTTATTTTTACTTCTTTATTGTACTTGCTAAAATCCCAGTCTGCCCAAATTGCTCAGCACAATGAAAATATAAACGAGGTATCTATATATTTGTTTGCCGCGATACTTATTCGCCGACCGCCAGCACCCAACGACTTGAAACAGATTTAGCAGCAAGAAAGGAAGAACGACTATCCAAGTTATATAGCTGCTTGGCTCAAGATTATTGTCCATATAATTTAAAATAATTCGAAGAAGCCTGTTTGAAATTATATTTATAATTATATATACAGCGATAGACTCACCCAGTGTATAGTTGCCTCTCCAATATTTAAGAAAAAACCATTCCTTTTTTTCCGAAGGGGAAACTACTTCGGGATTTTCACAAAAGCTGTATCCGCAGTTTGAACAAAATTTTGCTGACTCTGATACTTCTGCAGAGCATTTTTTACAATTTTTTATTAGGAGTCCCCCCTTGGCAAATAGCGGATATTTAAAGCTAATTTTAATATTTATTCAGTATATCAGAAGTTATGCAGTCTTTTAAAGTAAATATCTTAAAAAACATGAAGCCCGAAAAAATGGCTTCAGGCTTCATGTTTTAGTTAGGTTCTACGTTATAGCTATTTGTTCTTTTTTAGATCATCGTAAAATCCACTTGGACTTTCACTTAGATTTATCATGATGTTTTTCGTCTGAGTATAGTGATCCAACACGGTCTTGTGAGTTTCTCTGCCTATTCCTGAAACTTTATAGCCGCCGAATGGGGCGCCTGCCGGAATGCTGTTGTATGTATTGACCCACATGCGCCCGGTTTCTATGGCACGAGCGACTCTTATTGCACGATTTATGTCGCGAGTCCAAACGGCTCCGCCAAGTCCATATTTATTATCGTTGGCCATCTTTATTACTTCTTCTTCTGTTTTAAATTTAATGATTACCGCTACAGGACCAAATATTTCTTCCTGTGCAACTTCCATATCATTTGTGACATTTGTAAGAAGTGTCGGCTCCAAGAAACTTCCTTTTGCAAGGTCGCCGTCTAAGACTTGGTACCCGCCCGCTGCTATATTTGCTCCTGCTTTTACCGCAGAATCTATATCTGCCAAAATCTTCTTCATCTGTGATTCATTTATCTGTGAACCCATTTGAGTATCTTTTTCCCATGGCATTCCAACTTTTACTTTTTCAAAAGCGTCAACTGCGTCTTTAACAAAATCGTCATAAATATCTTCATGTACAAACACCCTTGAGCCGGCACAGCAGACCTGTCCCTGATTAAACAGAATTCCCAGCTGTAAGCCGTCTATTGCCATATCCCACTGGCAGTCGGGGAAGTAGATGTTTGCAGACTTTCCTCCCAGTTCAAGAGTTGCGGGAATAAGCTTGTCTGCGGCAGCTTTGCCGACAGAAAGGCCGACGTCAGTAGAGCCTGTGAAGGCGAGTTTGCTTAAGTCGGGATGATCTATTATGTACTGTCCTGATTTGGAGCCCTTACCGGTGATTACGTTGAAAACTCCGGCCGGGATTATATCTTTTGTGAGTCGAGCAAGCTCCAAAACAGAGAGAGGTGTAAAGCTTGATGGTTTAAATACGGTGCAATCTCCGGCGGCCAGAACAGGTGCTAATTTCCAAGCTGCCATGAGAAAGGGGAAGTTCCAAGGAACAATCTGACCTACTACTCCTATTGGCTCCCTAAGAATAAGGGAAAGAGTATTGTTGTTGAGCATGGTAGCCGATCCTTCATCTGTACGAATGGCAGCGGCGAAATAGCGGAAATGGTCCGAACTGTAAGGAATATCTATTGCCATCATTTCACGTATCGGCTTGCCATTGTCCAGAGTTTCAATCATTGCCAGATGTTCGGCATTTTCGTCTATAACGTCCGCTATCTTCATGAGAATCTCGGCACGCTCTTCAGTCTCTGTTTTTCCCCAACTTTCCCAAGCTTTCCAGGCAGCTTTTACGGCATCGTCTACATCCTGCTGAGTCGCTTCCGCGCACGTAGCAAGCAGTTCGCCATTAGCCGGACAGGTAGTTTTAAAAGTTCCTCCGTCAGAGGCCTTTCTCCACTCTCCATCAATAAAAAGCCCATACTCCTTCTGCAACTTAACTTTTGGCATTTTCATAAAAAACAGCTCCTTCCCTGTCAATAAAAAATTAACTTTCTCAATCCATATTGCACCAGAACTTACACCAGAAGCATCCTTGCATTAGGGTAACGCTTCATCTGCTTCTGTTTTATTTGAAAATAAGATCCTGAAAGCAGGTGAACCCAACCAAAGAATATATAAACACTTACAATTTCTGCTTAAATTATACATCTATCATAAAGAATCATTCAAATGCCTGAATCTGTATTAACCGCATTTTAATATTCATAATTTACATATTTTGCCTTTGAATAACTTCTGTAATATACTGTCTTGACCGAAGCAAACTATTATTTTTTGTTTGGAGACAGGCAAAGCTAAATCTCCCGGCAGGAAGGGAGAAAAAATACCTTTATTTAGTTTTAAAATAAAAACCAGCCCAATGCGCATAATGAAACTCTTCTTGTGTCAGTCTCCGGTTCAAAACATTCCAATAAACTCCAAAGTGAAATTTCAACTTGTCATAATGAGGATATTACTTATCCAGCTAGCAAACGTGTGGCTGAGGAGAAGGAATCCGGTCTATAAAATTAAATCCCTCCAAGAATCAGAAAGCTCTCTAACAGCAGCTTTAATCTTATCAAATGGAATTGAAGAAAAAGAGAGATTTGCAACGACGTTTCCCTTTTTGTCGTAAAAAAGATTGTTTATCTCAATGCCCCGCGTGAGAGCTGCCTTTTTAAGGAGTTCTATATTTGTATTCGACTTAAATATAATTGAGATCAGAAGAGATGTTTCTAGAAGTTTGTAGTTGGCTCTTTCATTAAATCTTTCCTTCAAAGCTTCCATCATTTCTTTACTTTGTTTCTGATATATGTTTTTCATCCGTCTGATGTGGCGCTCCATATGCCCTTCATTAATGTATCCGGCTAATGCCAACTGCTCTATTTTACTGGCCGTTTGATCATAGAGAGAACTCTTAATTTTTGTATTCTCCGCAAGATCCTCTGGCACAACCATGTAGGCAATTCGAACAGATGGAAGAAGAAGCCTGGAAAAACTGCCTATATATATCACTCTCTCCGGATAAAAGCCTTGCAGAGATGGGAAGGAACGAGAAAAATAGCGAAGCTCTCCATTATAGTCGTCTTCTAATATGTATGAGCTCTTCTGCGAAACCCAGCTCAGAAGCTCTTTTCTTCTTTTTACAACTGAGGACAGAGGCATTTGAGGCCTGTTTGAAGTGATATCCGCAAATATGTCATATTTGCCTTCTTTCAGCTTGATACCCGGAAGCTCTTCGACATCGCCTATCGATACAACGTCCCATCCAAAATCTCGAAAAATTCGTTCGCCTTGACTATATCCCGGACTTTCTATTGCGACTTTCCCTTTTCTCTCCATCATTCTGCACAGCTCTGTTAGAAGTTGCTGTGTTCCGGAAGATACGATAATACGCTCAGGAGACGTTTTTACCTTACGCGCTTTAAAGCAATATTTTGCCAGAGCTTCCCTCAACTCCGGCTCCCCCTGTGGATCTCCCTCAGAAAATATCTTATCCTGCATCTTCAGCGCCGAACGAAGCTGCCTACTCCACGAAGAGATATCAACGGAATTTGGGTCTATACCAACACCGCTGAGATCATAAATTATTTCTTTTTTTATCTCAGACTCTTTTTTACCTGCTACCGTTTTTTCTCTTTTTATATTTTTAAGGACGAAATATCCTTTTTTGGGTCGACTCTCTATTAGTCCGTTAAGCTGCAAATGTATATAGGCGTTTTCAACAGGGGAACGGCTTATGTTCAAAGTTTTAGACAGCTCCCTGATAGAGGGGAGCTTTTCTGAAGGAGAAAGAACGCCCCTTTCTATTCCTTCGCTTATAGCCTGATATATCTGCTTCCATAGGGCATCTAGCGAAGCAACATCTATAAATGCAAAATCATATGTCATTGGCTCACCTCATCTGTCATTGTAAAATTTAGTATATCTGCCCATTGTTAAAATGACAATATGCACTTATAAATATACGAGTAATTCTATAAAACACAAGGAGGCGTTGTAAAATGCTTAAAAATGAAAGTTTTAATCTAAATAAAGAGTTTGCAAGAAAGTTGCTAGGCGGAGTAATAATGGATGTAACTACTCCGGAACAGGCAAAAATCGCTGAAGAGGCTGGCGCTTGTGCGGTCATGGCACTGGAGAGAATTCCGGCGGATATCAGAGTGGCTGGCGGAGTTTCGAGAATGAGCGATCCAAAAATGATAAAAAGCATACAAGCTTCTGTCTCGATACCCGTTATGGCAAAGTGCAGAATTGGACATTTTGTGGAAGCACAAATTCTCGAAGCTATTGGGATTGATTTTATAGATGAAAGCGAAGTGCTCAGCCCGGCTGATGATGTCTATCATATCGACAAGGCAAACTTCGAAGCCCCCTTTGTCTGTGGAGCGAGAAACCTTGGTGAAGCTCTTCGTCGTATCTCAGAAGGAGCCTGCATGATAAGAACAAAGGGCGAACCGGGCACAGGCGACATCATACACGCAGTTCAGCATATGAGAGCTGTTAATGCTGAGATAGCAAGAGTTGTTTCTTTAAGAGAGGATGAACTGTATGAAGCGGCTAAACAGCTGCAAGTTGACTACACTCTGTTAAAGCAGGTTCATTTAGAGAGAAAGCTTCCCGTTGTAAATTTTGCGGCAGGTGGAGTTGCAACTCCTGCTGATGCGGCATTAATGATGCAGCTCGGTGCTGAAGGAGTTTTCGTCGGCAGCGGCATATTCAAGTCTGGCGACCCTAAGAAAAGAGCTACAGCAATTGTTAAAGCGGTGAAAAATTATGATAATCCCAAAATTCTTGCAGAAATATCCGAAGATTTGGGAGAAGCCATGGTTGGAATAAATGAGAGTGAGATAGAGCTGCTTATGGCAGAAAGAGGAAAATAAAAGATACAGCTTTTAACCCTTCCGACAAAATTAAGCCTCGAGAAAAATCTCGAGGCTTAATTTTTGTTTTAGCAACGAATCGGATGTTACCTACTCTTTAATTATGTTTGCCTAGCGGTTTGTTTGTAAAGAGGTTTTCTCTGAGTTCCTCATCCCACACATCCATGTTTCTCCGGAGCCATTCGATAAGCATTGCAGCATGCTCTTTTTCTTCATCTCTGTTGTGCTCCATGATGCGTTTGAGTTCTTCATTTGTCGCTGTTGCTACTCTCTGATTGTACCAATCTACGGCTTCAAGCTCTTCTCTGAGGCTTGTTATCGCTTTTGAGATATCAAGAGTTTTCCTATCCATCTTGTCATAAGGTTCTGAATATGCCATTCTCTCTACCCCTTTCTTCTCTCAGTTGTCTATATTTATTAAAGCACATATTTTCTATGATTCAATTATAGTCTAAAAAAGTGCTTTTTCGCAAATTACATGGAGAAAGGGCAAGCGTAAGCCGTACTCCCTTTCATAAATTTTATATAGAATAAAAAGATATAAAGTGAATAGACGAAAACATAGGGTATACTTTTATTGACAAGTTGTGATGCAATATAGATAATTTTTCTTGGCTATTGGCAGCACTAAATAAAATGATGAGAGTTAGGATTGAGAAGATGGATTTATTAAATATTTTAAAAAGGAAGAAACTATTCTTTTCTTTGTTTTTAGATCTTCTTATTTTTTCACCTGCATATGCGGAAATGGAAAATCAAGAAGAAGAAACAGCACAGCCCTCAGCAATTTTCCAAATAGGACAGCCCATAACCATCGACTTCGCTCTGCCGAAAAACGCGCAATCCGTACGACTAAGATGGCAAGACCATAGTGCCAGCTTGTTGCCGGTAAGTTCAACTGATAATGTCAATGAATATAGCTGCTTAATCGGGACCGACTTAAAGAATGCAAAACCTGGACCGCAGCAGATAAAGATTTATTGGACAGAGGACTCTGTAGTAAAGACAAAAGAGTATGAGGTTGAATTGGCCGAAAAGATCTATCCTTCAGAAATACTTACCGTGTCTCCTACAATGACTCAACTTTCAAAAGAAACTTTGGAGAGAGTGAGAAAAGAAACGGAGCAAACAAAAAAGG
>JAAYFL010000007.1 GCA_012728235.1 Synergistaceae bacterium | reverse complement strand
TCTGACTGTTACTTTCATTTTTGTTTCGTTATTTACATTTTTGAGGCAGTTAACAAAAATGCTATCACATATGATAGCATTAAGGAACATTGAGGAGTAATGAGAAGTGACAAAGCGTGAGAAGCTAGAGGAGAGAGTCAGGATTTTTGCGAATGATATCTCCATGGCAGAGTTCGAAAGCTTTTTAATAACAAACGGCTTCGAACGTCGAGACAAAAAATCAGGTTCACATCGTGTTTATCAAACTGTTGTGCATAACGAGCGGCGTTCCGTAACAATTGTCTGCCCTCACGGTAACCGTAAAGGTGTTTGCGAATATGATATGCGGAAAGTATTAGCAATCATCGATGAAAAAAAGGAGGAAGGCTAAAATGAAAAATGATTATCCATCCAGGCTATTCCCGTTCATAAATCAGGACGGAAGTGTGGACTGGATTTGTGAATATCCTGATTTGCCGGGGTGCACTGGTATTGGTTCAACACCGCAAGAAGCTTTGAGTGATGGAGAAGAGGCAAAGATTGCTTGGCTTGAAGTTTATTTTGAAGATCATCAGAAATATCCTGGCACTACTGATATATATAGTAAAGACTACAATGGGAAAATTCTGCTTAGGGTATCCAGGACTATGCATCGTGACCTCGTACTTTGCGCCGAGAGTGAGGGAATATCCCTAAACTCGTTGTGTTCTCAGTTTCTTTCTGCAGAGCTTGGCAAAAAGCAAGGATAAAAAACAATTAATGTTAACGTTCAGATGCCTTATGAGCAGGAAGCACGTAGGAGCCTTGCGAATCATGGTTGGAAGACAAAATCTGAAAAGACTAATACAGGAATCTTACAGACGGTTCCTAATGCGAGCTAAGAGGAAAAGTAATGGAAGAGTCAGTAGCTAATTTTTTGGAGTATCAGTTACTAAGCATTGCTTATGAAAAAAAAGACACTGCAGAAAAGGAAATAAATTTTTCTCTTGGAATAGAAGAACAAGTGAATGAGAATAATCAACAATTGCGACGAATTGTATTGAGTTTAAACCTTGAAGGAGCTGCTCAAGGTAATATTGTACTTGCAGGTACTTTTGAGATAAAAGATAGTTATGAAGAAAAAGGATATGGAGATTCGAATGCTTTGCATGTGATAGGAGCTTCAATTTTGTTGCCGTATGCAAGGAGTATATTGTCCTTTGTTTCTGCAGTGGACGGCAGCACTCCAATTATCGTGCCCACTTTTAACCTTAATAATTTGTTTGAGCAAACGTTAGAGCAAAAAACCGAGAATGTCAATGCAGGGAAGGGCTGAGAAGGTAACCCAAGTATTACCAATGCGCTGGCGAGCGATTGTTTAGCGGTGCTAGAGTGACCCCCAAAAGTTGAACCAAAAAATCTAACATTTGGGGGTTTGTTTATGTCACAGGAAAGAAGAAAACACAGAAATAATTTAAGCTGCAAGCATTAAAAATGCATGAAAGCAGCGAGAAGTCCTACGTAGAGATAGCCAATGAGTTAGGAATGAAAAACCCAAGTCACATAGCTATCTGGAAGATGCAGTACCGCCAGAATGGTATTGAGGGACTCTCGAAGAAGCGAGGTGGTCCCAGTATGGTAACTTAGGTGCCTGGCACCTAAGTTAGATTTCGCTAGATAACTTAGGTGCCTGGCACCTAAGTTATCTGGCACCTAAGTTAAATTTCACTGGCCAGTATAGCGGCTCCCAGCGCCCCGGCAAAACGTGCCTCCGGTGAGGAATAGAC
>JAAYFL010000006.1 GCA_012728235.1 Synergistaceae bacterium | reverse complement strand
GATTTATGAAGAAAGCAATTATATATGGAGCAAGCGGGCTGGTTGGTTCTTATATCCTAAAGCTTCTATTGAACGACAACAATTATAAAGAAGTCATTATTGTCGTTCGGAAAGATTTAGGCATCCAACATCCTAAGCTAAAGTCCCTAATAGGCGATTTTTCTACGTTAGATAGTCTGGCAAAGAATCTTGCAGCGGATGAAGTGTATATTGCGCTGGGTACTACTCAAAAGAAAGCACCCGACAGAAAAGAATATTACCGGATAGACCACGACTATCCTGTCTTGGCTGTCGAATTAGCAAAAGTAAATGGAGCGAAAACGGTTCTGTTGGTGTCCGCTGTCGGTGCAAATGCCCGGTCGAATGTGTTTTATACCGCTACAAAGGGCAAGGCCGAACAGGATATAATTGATTTGGAGTTCGACCACACTTATATTTTCCGACCCTCTATGATATTGGGTGACAGAAGTGAAAAACGACCACTAGAAAAAGCACTTCAAGCGATATGGAAAGTAATCAATCCGTTATTTATTGGTACGCTTAATAGGTATAGAGGATGTGAAGCGGAAAACATTGCACGGGCAATGGTAAACGCCGCCAACCGACTCCACGATAAAGTAAGAATACTTCATTGGGGAGAAAAGACTGCCTTGCTGTTGGAAAAAGAAAATAATAATCTTCTATCCCATGAACAATCAGAGCAAGGAAAAATCACCTCTTAGTTGAGGTATTACACGCAGGCATAAAAGGACATTATTTATCCATAACATAACGTCTAACATTAAAAAATTATGTCTATGAATGATTTAGCAAACAAGAAGTTTTTCAGGCTATTGTCTGGATCTTCGCAAGTAGAAATTTCAGTAATTCAGGATGCGTATGAGTCCTATGTGGAACAAATTACGGCTATGTGTAATACTGAATCTGATTATTCGAAAGTATTCCGGTTTTTGAATCACTCTTTTATAGAGTTTTATTCTTTAGCAAAAGCTCACTCTGAAGTAAAAAAGGGGGGGAGATCAAATTAGGTTATATCCAAAAAACTGTAGAGTTTCTAAGGTTTGAAATGCAGTTACTGGAGTTAAAAATCAGATACCCTGCTTCGTTTTTAAACACTGAAGAACGCTCTTTTAAATCAGACCTTTATGTGATACCTAAAGCCAAAGGATTAGGTATCATAGGTTTGGCTGAACTAATAATAAGTATATTTCTATCACAAGAAATTAAAGACCAAAATGGACGACCGGCATCCTTAAAACAATTGGCAAGATCATTCGAGTATATTTTTAATTGTGATTTTGGGAGTATCTATGATAAGCAAGCAGAGGTGTACAATAGAAAAAGTTGTAATCTGACCAAATCATTAGACTTTTTAAGAGGAGTGTTAGAGCAGAGCAAAAAAAGTCGTGATAAAAAGAAAATGAAATAATAATGAATTTTTATTGCATTAATATTCAAATAGTTAATGCATCTATTTAGGGGGAGTAGTTAACTACTCCCTCTGTTTTTGCATTTTTATATAGCCGACCTTTGCAACAAATTAAATAGTTGCAAATATGGATGTCATAACATTGGAATCGCAAGCATACAAAGAGTTGGTTACTAAAATCAACAGACATGTATATAGATAAAGAACATTTCATAACCTCTATCACAAAACGTTTTATAAGGAAAGCGATGTGCATACGTTTATCCGGGAGAATTTTAATAAGAAGCGAGGCAATAATAACAAAAATAAAAAAACGTGAGAGTGGTTTTATCATTTCCATATTCAATTCAATACTTTTCATTTTATGTTCGAACAAAGTCCATACCGTCGTGATGACAGGAATGGGCTTTAATCTATTCAGAATATAAGCAACCAAACTGTTTACGGCAAAACTGCATTTATAATCAAAAAACAATGTTTTTTGCAGTTGTGAAGTAGGAAGTCTATCAGCGTTTTCTAAATTATTCGACGACGAAACTGCGTTTATAATCAGAAAATGATTATTTTTGCAGTTGTGAAGTAAGATATAGTATATGGAAAAGAATGATAAAATTCGCAAATGGGTAGATGATTTGCCTAAAATGGGTAAAAATATTTTCACGCAGGAGGAAGTAATAAAAGAATTTCCCTCTATGAATTTATCCAATATAAGGAATGCTTTATACAGGCTATCCAAAAAAGGTACTATTCAATCCGTATGGCATGGGTTTTATGTAATTGTATCTCCCGAATACGGATTTAAGGGGGTGGTTCCACCGACGGAATATATAGACCAGTTGATGAAATATCTGGATAAGGAATATTATGTAGGGCTGTTGAATGCAGCCGCTTTTCAAGGGGCAGCGCATCAACAACCACAAACTTTTTCCATCGTTGTTAATACAGATAACCTGCGAGGCAAGATAAAAAAGGGAGTAAAAATAAACTTTGTTGCAAAAAAAAATATTCCTGTTCGTTATATAAAACAACTTACTACCAGGAACGGCTATATCAATATTTCCACCCCCGAATTAACCGCAATGGACTTACTGCTCTATATAAGAGAAGTCGGAGGGATAAACAGAGTGTCAACCGTACTGAACGAATTAGCCGAAGTTATGGACTTCCAAAATATAGGGAGTGATTTTTTAAGTTATTTTAACTCGGCTGTCATTCAACGTTTAGGCTACATTTTAGAGGAAGTGCTTGAATATAAAGAGTTAGCCGATACATTATATCAAAAAGTGAATGATGCAGGTATTAAGTTCAGGAAGTATCCGCTAAAAGTCATGGGTAAGGGAGTTAGTCTTACTGGTTACGACACAAATGAGAAATGGAAAATTATTATTAACGAAGAAATAGAGATTGACGAATGAT
>JAAYFL010000005.1 GCA_012728235.1 Synergistaceae bacterium | reverse complement strand
ATATTAACCTCAGTCATTCCATATGCTGCGTAGTCTCCCGTAAGTGCAGCTAGATAACCAATTTTGATGGGAGCTGCAGCTGAAGCTGCTACACTCAAACACAAAACAAACAATAGAGACAGGGCTACGGTTACTTTTTTCATGACAAGCCACCTCCGAATATTTTAAAAAATATTTAGTTAATTACTTTATTAGTATATCTATGCAAAACAATTAACGCGCTCTATTCTATCTTTCATTCTTCCTTGTGTAAATAGACACCATTAGAACAAGCTGTTATTTCTTATTTTTATTTTTACGCAAAGATATAAAGTCTATATAAAAATGCCCCGTATAAAATACGGGGCATTTAAAATTAAGATGATATTTTACGGTTTTAATATTTTACTTATTTTTTTACCTGAACTTTCATTTCATCAGCCAATTCTAACAGAAGAGAGCGCTCTTTAGCAGATGGTTTTTTGGTAACGTTTACACGAACCAACACATTAAGATCACCCTTACCTCCGCCACGAAGCTTTGGCATCCCATGTTTTTTTATTCTTAACTTAGAACCTGGTTGAGTTCCAGGCGGGACGTCAAGCGTTTCAGTTCCATCGAATGTCTCAATCTTTACTTCACAACCCAATACTGCTTGCGGATATGAGATATCTATCGCAACGTTTAAATCGTCGCCCCTACGCTGGAATCTCTTGTCAGGACGAACCTCTAATAGTATAAATAAGTCCCCTGAAGGGCCTCCATTAATACCCGCCTCACCTTGACCTGCGACCCTCAACCTAATACCGGTATCAACTCCTGCAGGTATTTTTACGTCAACGGAATGCTGTTTGCGCACACGGCCTTGACCTTTACACTGTTTACAAGGCGTTTCTATTACTTCTCCTTTGCCATGACATGCCGGACAAACTGTGTTTTGCACCATTTGTCCAAAAGGAGTATTTATAGCCTGCTGTACTTGCCCCTTGCCTGCACATGTAGGACATTTATTCACTTTACTTCCAGGTTCAGCGCCGCTTCCCTTACAGTTTAAGCAGGTATCCAGTTTGGGTATAGAAATCTTTTTACTCGCACCACGATATGCGTCCTCTAGGGTTATTTGCATCGCATATTCGAGATCGCTACCTCGGCGTGGGGCATTGGGATTAGAAGATCTTCTGCTTGCACCACCAAACGCGCTACCGAAAAGATCTCCAAAAATATCTCCAAAGTCTGCTGCTCCGGAAAACCCTCCGAATCCACTGAACCCACCCGCTCCTCCGGGCGGCATATCTCCTACGTAGCCGAATTGATCATATTGAGCACGTTTTTTTGAATCACTTAAAACCTCATTTGCTTCGTTTATTTCTTTATATTTTTTCTCGGCCTGTTTATCACCCGGATTTGCATCCGGGTGATACTTCCTTGTTAATTTTCTGTAGGCCTTTTTTATTTCATCTGCCGAGGCCCCTCGCGGTACATTCAATATTTCGTAATAATCTTTTTTTTCGGGAGCAGCCATCAGCATTTCACCTCAATTACTCGTCGTCTTCGTGGAACTCTACGTCCACTGTGTCTGAATCTGATTCGTCTGTAGTTTCTCCTGCTACCTGAGGCTCTTCTGCTGTATCAGTTGCGCTTTGTTCTTCAGCAGCATGCGCTTTTGCGTAAGCTTTCTCTGCAATTGGGTGCATGGCCGTCATTAATTCCTCAGTAGCCGTTTTTATTGCATCTGCATCTTCGCTTGTAAGAAGGTCACGCAAAGCTTTGATTTTTTCTTCAACTGTTGATTTCTCTTCTTCCGAAACGTCTTCGCCTAAATCTTTTAAAGACTTCTCGGCGTTATATGCGGCACTATCTCCTTCGTTACGCACCTCTACGAGCTGTTTTTTCTTGTTGTCCTCTTCTTCAAACATTTCT
>JAAYFL010000004.1 GCA_012728235.1 Synergistaceae bacterium | reverse complement strand
GAGTTTTTAATTGAGAGTGTACCTGGCTTATAATTGCAGTTGGTTGGCGCGTCCCATTATATCATCACGAAGGTCTTGGGTTGAAGCCCCATTTTTATTAAAGAAGTTTGATTGAGCAGTTGTTTTTTTGGAGTTTATTTTTCTTTTCGCAAAACACATATCGTCATCGCATGCTAAAGTATACGTTTACAACGTTATCCCTATTGATAATTACTCTACTGTTATAAACTATATTTTTCACCTCTAATTGTGAATAATTGTTTAATTTACATGTTGTATTTCTAGTGTTTTATCGTCATATCTTTTTCTAAACATTTTCCCCTCGGGGAAAATTGAGAAAAGAGTTGGAAATCGTAAACACCGCGGTAGATATGTTTGAAATGTCATAAAAATTCGATTCACGACGGGTTTTTGATCATTTCTGTCATAATTTTCTTATTCTCATAAAATTATCAGCTATTTATGAAATAAAAAACCAAGCTACAATCTAAAATTGTTTTGTCATCTCTTGCTTTTTCTATCTCAGACTTAATCTTCTTCATTTATGACATTTATTTTCCATTTTATCCATAAAGTGATCCATTTATGTCTTTTGAAACATTTTCCCCGCGGGGTTTGCAATTTTATCTCATGTTCGTTGTAAACCCCGCGGTAGATGAGATTTCCAACTCTTTTTCGCCTCATTTACTTAAGGGTTTGTAAAAACAGAGTCTTTTTACTTGCAAATTGACACTTGTGGACCAATAAAATAATATGAGTGTAGGATCAAACTCCTCGTGAAAGATGGAAAAATAACTTTTCATGAGGATTTGTGGGTGATTTTCAATTTCAAGACACTAAAAATAGGGATTGATTGTAATCTGTAAGCAACTCTTTTATTAGAAACCTTTAACATTTTACTCGTCTAAATTTTCAACACAATGCTTTCTTCATATTTCAATTTGAATCTTGCAAAGAGAAAGTTGCATCTTTTAAAAGCATTCATTAAGCAAAAATATTTTCATCATATACAAATCAAATTCTACCTGTAGAAAAAGACTTTCTACTCATAAAAGTATATATCTTAGAAAGTGAAACAGAGTGATAACTCATGAGCGAAAAAGCCTCTACGGAAGAAAAATAGGGAGTGGTATACAAGTGAATCTCTCTTTTTGAATTGTTTCTTTATTTAAATGTTTTATATTTACACAATAAAAAGTTAAAGCAATCTTTAGGCATAATTTTATGCAAGATAAAGTTTATTCATCCTATCAAACAAGCAAGTATGAGAAAAATAACCATTTCATCCTTTTTATTATTAATAGTCCTGTTGGCATCTTGTAAATCAGATCATAAAAACTCTTTTTGGTCAGATGGAGTAGCGTTATTTGATATACAAGAAGTGTTTAGAGACGAACGATTCCCAAATGTAGTAGTTGCAAAAGATGGTTCAATAGTATGTAGTTGGGGAAGTGAAAACATCAGGGTAAGACGTAGTGAAGATGGAGGAGCAACCTGGCAACCAGCAATAGATATAGTCAATCCTGGCTTTCAAGGTGGTGGGGCTATTGTAGATGAAACTACTGGTGATATTCTTCTGTTTATTGAAGAGGGTCACTCTATTGCGCCAGTAATGCTTTATAGAGCACATATAATGGAAAACGTGGAAACAAGACAACATAACTATAAAGCCAAATAGTTTGGGTCATATTCATTCTATGCATATGAATGAGCATGGTATTACTTTACAGCATGGTGAATATAAAGGTAGGCTCATCAGACCCACCAGGTATTATGGAGAGGGAAATGATGCTCCATTCTGGAATCAACATTATACCAATGCCATGTATAGCGATGATGGAGGAAAAACTTGGCAAACAAGCGAGCCTTTTCCGTATTATGGAACTGGTGAAGCAGCTATTGTAGAACTTTCAGATGGATCGCTTTATTACAATTCTCGTCGTCATAAGTCAACCGAAGGATTAAATCCACGGTGGAGATATACAGCATATAGTTATGATGGTGGACAAACTTGGGTGGATGGCTCAATTAGCGATGAGTTGCCTGATGGCAATCAGCATAGCGATTATGGGCTTATGGCTGGTTTGGTAAGGTTGCCCATCGAAGGTTATGACATATTACTCTTTAGTAATATTGATATTCCACAAAAAGAAAATGATGAAGATTTAGCATTCGAGGCCCGATGGACAGAACGTGTACGGGGCACAGTTTGGGCCAGTTTTGATGGAGGAAAAACCTGGCCTGTTAAAAGATTGGTCGAAGAAGGTTCTTTTGCCTATTCTTCAATGGCAGCAGGCAGAGCGGGAACGGATTCTGAAGGTATTGTTTATCTACTATATGAAAGTGATGGAGGTGCAAAAATGGCCCGCTTCAACTTAGCTTGGTTAACAAACGGAATAGACTGGAAACAGTATGTAAGCGAATAGTTAGCTTCTCATGCTTATATTATGAGACAGTTTTCCGACACCTTTTAAACAAAACACGCTAAAATAGAGAGTCTTTTTATAGCTTTGTATAAAGCATAGTAAATATAACCCCTCAGTGCTGCAATATTTATAGATAGTGCAGCTATATTATTAACACAACAGATGAAATTTAATTACTTTTATTCTCTTATTTTTCTATTGATTGTTTCGTGTAATCAATCAAGTGGATTAATGATTCCCACAGCAAGCACTTTTAAAATTGACGAAGACGACACTAAAG
>JAAYFL010000003.1 GCA_012728235.1 Synergistaceae bacterium | reverse complement strand
ATGAAAGAGAGGGGCAAGAGAACTATTTTACATAGTTTAATTCTCGACCCTGAGGAATTAGAGCGTCATAACAAGCACCTTGAGGCAAAATGGAAACTTATTAAAGAAAACGAAACGGATTGTGAAACATATAAAACGGAAGATGCAGATGTTGTAATATCTGCATTTGGAACGGTAGCCCGTATAGCAAGGAGTGTAGTAGACAAGCTTCGTACAGAAGGTTTTAAGGTAGGACTTATCCGTCCTCTGTTGGTTAGCCCCTTCCCAGAAAAAGAATTCGAAGGTTTGATTCCCACATGCAAGCATGTGCTTGACGTTGAGATGAACTGGGGGCAGATGAAGAAGGACGTCGAATCTGCTGTAAAATACAGGATTCCCGTAAGTTTCTTTGGTCATACCGGAGGAATCTGTCCCACTGTCAGCGAAATAGAACGAGAAGTTCGAAAAATATTTACGGAATTGCGATAGAGAGGGAAAAATAATGTCGGAAAAAATAGTATATGAAAGACCCAAAAGTTGGGTTAAAGATGTTCACACACACTACTGTCCCGGGTGTACACACGGAATAGTTCACAGAATTATATGTGAAACGATTGATGAACTTGGCATACAAGAAATAACAACAGGGATTGCCCCTGTTGGCTGTGCGGCCATGATGTATAACTATATTGATATAGATTATATTGAAGCACCTCACGGACGTGCTCCTGCAGTGGCTACAGGGTTTAAGCGTGTTCGTCCAGACCGATTAATCTTTACATATCAGGGAGACGGTGATCTTGCATCGATAGGAGCTGCTGAAATAGTACATGCCGCCAACCGCTCAGAAAATATTACCGTTATCTTTATAAACAATGCAATATACGGTATGACTGGTGGTCAGATGGCACCAACAACCTTAATAGGTCAAAAAACAACCACCACTAAAGATGGTCGCGATCCACAAAAAGCAGGATATCCTATGAGAATGTGTGAAATGTTAAAAACATTGGAAGGACCAGCTTATATAGAAAGAGTATCTGCAGCAAAGCCTGCTCATTTACCTTCGCTTAAGAGGGCAATTAAAAAGGCCTTTCAAAACCAAATAGACAACAAGGGTTTTTCATTGGTAGAGGTTTTATCAACATGTCCTACAAACTGGGGCATGTCACCTCTTAAGTCGTGTGATTGGGTCGTAGAATCGATGATACCTTATTATCCTCTAGGCCTATTTAAAGATTTCGAGTAGAGAGGTATTAAAGATGGGAAATTTTTTAAAGACACTTTTTTGTGCAGGCTTTGGAGGACAAGGCGTTATGGTGCTTGGTCAGTTGGTCGCATATGGAGGAATAGAAGAGGGGCGCTATGTTTCATGGCTTCCTTCATATGGACCTGAAATGCGCGGTGGGACAGCCAATTGTTCTGTTACCATCAGTGATACAGAGATAGGTTCTCCCTTCATATCGGCTTCTGATGTTGTCATAGCTCTCAATCAACCCTCTCTCGAGAAATATGAACAGACCGTCAAACAGGGTGGAATTTTAATATATAATGAAGATATTGCGACATATAATCCTACTCGCAATGACATTAAGGTCGTCCCCATTCATGCAACTCAAATAGCGGAGAGAGTAAATAATCCCCGTTCCGTAAATGTAGTGATGCTAGGAGCTCTCATTGCGGTTTCAGATTATATTACTGATGAGACAGCCAGAGCGACTATAGCTGCTAAACTGGGGGCAATTAAACCACAATTTCTAGAAAGCAATCTCAAAGCCTATGAGCTTGGACGAGAAGCAGTACTAGGTTAAATTCTTTTTTATAAAAAACGAGTAAGACATAAAAAGGTGGGCAGCTATTTCTAAATAGCAGCCCACCTTTTTATATCTCCATAAAATCCCCATATTTTAATCATAAAATCATCATATCTCTCTGTTATTGTTCTTTACAAGGGAACAGAACAACGAACAAAAGATTAAAATATGGAGGTATTAAATATGAAAAAATACATGTTGGCTTTAGCTCTTGTTTTTGTTTATGCAAGCGGTGCCACGGCTTATCAGAATTATGGAGGACCTGGTTTATCTTGTGGTCCTCGCGCTCATTTCAGGCACGAAAGACACGATTCAGCGGACATTTCCCCTGAAGTTAGAGCAAAACACGAAGAAGTAAGAAAATTCCATATTGAATTAAGAGATGAATTGACTAAAACTTCGCCGGATAAGTCAAAGGCCAGAGAGTTACATCAGAAAATTCAAAAATTGCAGCAAGAAATATCAGAAGAGCGTTTTGAAAAAAACTTAAAAAATCCAGCGTTCTATGGTAGACGCGATGAAAGATTCAATCTGACAAAAAAGGAAAAGGCTATTTTTGAAAAAATGAGAAAAGCAAGGGAAGATATGTCAAAAGAATATGATAAAGAAAAACCGAATGAGGCTAAACTTCGTACTTTACATAAGAAGCTAATCACCTTGAGAGCAGAATTTAGTGATATGAAATTTGAAGACAGACTAGAAAATCCCGGAAAATATGAACACAGAGAAGGTCCTAGAAGACATAGGAGATACTAGATTAAAAATAAGAACAACACTTCCCTAAAAAGCGGAGCAAAATTTTTTGCTCCGCTTGGAAATTAAAGAGTAGTGCAAACATAAAATCGGATGGATGAAAGAGGAAAACATTAGTAGTTTAAGTATAATAACCCTATCATAATGCATTATGATGTCTTAAAATTTTAATATACGAGGAGGGAAGTTGAATGAGGATTCTTATAATAGAAGACGAACCGGCAATAGCTGAAGTTGAAAAAGCTTACCTTACACGAGATGGATATGAAGTAGAAATAGCTACAGACGGACTAGAAGCTTTAGAGCTTTTTTACGCTAACCCGGCTTTTGATTTAGTTCTTCTTGATCTCATGCTTCCCGGAAAAAATGGAGTAGATGTTTGCAAAGAAATTCGTAAGAGCTCAAATGTTCCGATTATAATGCTTACGGCAAAAAGTGGAGAAAATGACGTGGTTTTGGGTCTTGATGCCGGTGCGAATGATTATATTGTAAAACCATTCAGCCCTAAAATACTTATGGCTCGCATAAGGGCCAACCTGAGAAGACCAGATGCAATAGAGTCGCAGTCGACACGAACAATAAATGTTGGTAGCACTTTAACTATAGACATGGATAATTTTACGGTAAAAAAAGAGGGAGAGACCATCCCGCTAACTCGAAATGAGTTTTTAATTTTCTCAAAAATAGCGGAACGTCCTAAGAAAACTTGGAGCCGGGACGAATTGATAAATTGTGCGCTCGGATATGAATATGTGGGGTTTGAGCGCTCAATAGACAGCTACATAAAAAATATCAGGAAAAAACTAAGCGACCCGAACCAAGAAGATGGATATATTCAGACTGTTCATGGTTTCGGTTATAAAATAACGGAGAACCAAAGATGATAAATAAAAAAATATCACTTCGCACTCAAATGCTACTTACATATGTGGGAATAGTTATTATATGCATGCTGGTGATTCCTGTCTCTATATCAAGACTCCTGGATTGGCAATTTAAACATTTTGTAGAAAATAAATTGTCAGAAGATAGACAAGAAGCGACTCTCTTTTTAGAAGCGATTTATAACCGCTGTGGTTTTTGGAATGACGAGGTTATCTCAAAAATTCACGGAGGTTTTTTACATTGGCCGATTATAGAAGCAACTGTATATGACAAAAATGGTGCTCATATAAGAACATTTTCAAAACAAAGTAGGCACCATGGCGGACGCATGAGAGCACCGTTAAACAGAAACAGATCGAATCTAAATGCAAGTAAACTTCTGACTTTTAGCAATAAGCTTACAAGCCAAGGACGCGAAATAGGGAGCGTTTCTTTTACAGTCATATCATTTAAAAACGGACCTGAAGAGGCGTTTCTCAAAAGATTTAATAAGATTTTATATATCTCTGTGGCTTTTATGATAATAATTTCGATTTTTATTGTTTTTTTAATGGCAGAGAAAATAAGTCGTCCTATATTGAGCATAGCAAAGCGAGCTTTAAATATCAGTAAGGGCAGCTATAACTTAGATTCTAAAATTAAAACAAATATAACGGAGATTCAGGTGCTGATTGAAAGCATTAGAAAGCTCGGCTTAGACTTGCAAGAACAAGAACTATTGCGTATAAGGCTAATGTCAGATATAGCTCACGAACTTCGTAGTCCAGTCGCAATAATAAAATCTCATTTAGAAGCTTTTGCGGATGGAGTTTGGGAAGCAACTGAAGAACGTTTAGATCTAACAGTAGAGGAAATAGATAGGCTATCCGCGCTCATTTCTGAAGTAGAAACTCTTTCTGCTTTAGAAGAAAGAGATGATAACCTTGAATTGTCTCTAACAAATTTGTCTGATGAATTAGAAAAATCCTTGCTTCTCTACGATCCCTTATTTCAAAATAAATCAGTAACCTTGCTGCGTGAGATTGAGCCGAACATAGTGGCAGTTGTAGATATCCAAAAAATAAACCAAGCTGTTGGGAATCTTCTATCGAATGCTCTTCGCTATACGGATGAGGAGAATACCGTTACTCTGTCCCTGAAAAATATAGGGAATGTGATTGAGTTGTCGGTTAAAGACAGTGGAATAGGGATTTCTGCACAAGACCTTCCCAATATTTTTGAACGCTTTTACAGGACTGACAAGTCCCGTTCCAGAGCGAGTGGAGGGATGGGTATTGGTTTGGCAATTGCGAAAGCCATCATCGAAGGTCACGGAGGAACGTTAAGTGTGGAAAGTACAGAGGGCGTAGGCTCTAAATTTACAATCAAAATACCTTTGAAAATAAATAAGGAGTTGTTTTAATTGAAAGCCTATTCATTTATAAAAAGAATTTTTGTGGCATCAGTGTTTCTTTTTGTTTCTGCAAGCTGTCTTTTTGCCTCGGAGGTTTTAACGCTAGAAGAGTGCGTTAATATCGCATTAAAAAATCATCCGGACCTTGAGGTTGCAAGCAGAAAAATTGAATCCAAAGAGGCGGCAATTATACAAAAAAAATCAACAGGAGTTCCTCAGCTTTCTGGATCGGTCGGTTACACACGAAAAGGAAGCTCAACTACAGTAGGAGATACTGGTTCCTACGGAACATCTGTTACCCTTGACCAATCAATATATGATTGGGACAGACGGAAGTTGAATGTAGAAAACGCAATTTTGGAAACAGAGGCGACAAAATATGATTACTTGGCCGCAAAGAACAAAGTGATATCTAACGTAAGAGCTGCATACTACTCTTTAAATAGTGCAATAAGGCGCAATAAAGTGGCAGAAATACGATACGAAAATTATCGTAAACGTCTTAATTGGGCTAAATCATTTTATGAAGCTGGGAAGAAACCAAAAATTGAGGTTACGAAAGCAGAGACAGATCTTGCCAATTCAAAGCTTGCACTTGTTCGTACAGAATCTGCTATAGAGCAGAGCAGAGTTCAGCTTGCTACGGAAATGGGAGATGCAAAATTAAAAATACAAAACGTAAAAGATGTTTTAGATATAAGTGATAGCAATGTTGCAGTAGAAGAAGCAGTCAACACGGCATTTATCAACAGACCGGACTTATCGGCAAAGAAAAAGAGAGTAGAATATGCAGAAACATCACTAGCCATAGAGAAGAAGGGACTATTGCCAAGTATCAATGCATCTGCAGGATATAGCTGGGCCGGCTCTTCCCCATTTGAAACAGATGGGTGGACTGCTAAGGTTTCTGTTAACTTGCCCATGTTGGACGGTGGTTTGACAAAGGGAAAGGTTTTAGCGGCAACAGCAGATTTACATTCGATAAATGCAGAAAAAAGAGGGCTTGAAAACTCAATAGTTCTTGAGGTAAAAAAAGCTTGGCAGTCTTTAGAAGAGGCCAAAGAAGCTCTTTCAGCTTCGAGGGAGGCTGAAAAACAAGCCCAGGAAACATACAAGTTGGCTGAGGGAAGGTATGAAGCTGGAGTAGGCAATAGTCTTGAAATGTCCGACGCCGTAGAGAGTTTTGCTTCAGCTCAAACTAATACCATATTGTCTCTTTATGATTATAAGGTTTCTCAATTAACGCTTGAAAAGGCGATGGGGGAGTTAAAAAATGAATAATAAAAGGAAGAATGTAAATAGGAACATAATACTGACGTTAATATTATTCTCTATAATCGCACTTGGCGGTTATTATTTTTTTAGCGGGAAAAAATCGGAAATACAGTATAAAACAGTTAAGGTCACAAAAACTGATTTACGCTCCGTCATAGAGGCCACTGGAACATTAGATGCAGTTGAAACAGTAGATGTGGGTACACAAATTTCGGGAACAGTAAAAAATGTTTTTATTGATTATAACAGCGTAGTAAGAAAAGGTGATTTGATAGCGGAGATAGATTCACAGACACAAGAAGCAGATGTATTACAGGCACAAGCCAACCTGATGTCCGCTAAAGCTGATTTGATGAATTACCAAGCCGTTCTGGAAAATGCTCAAAAAAATTACAAAAGGACTGAAATGCTCGCTCAAAAAGACCTTGTTGCAACGATTGATGTAGACGCAGATAAAAAAGCACTCCTCACAGCGGAAGCACAGGTAGCCGCAGTTAGAGCCAGAATACAGCAATATGAGGCTTCATTAGCCAAGAGCAAAATAATCTTGGGATACACAAAAATCTATTCACCTGTTGATGGTGTGGTAATTGCAAAAAATGTAGATTCAGGACAGACCGTGGCTGCCAGCTACCAGACTCCCAGCATAGCAGCAATAGCAAGAGACCTAAACCAGATGCAAGTTGAAGTAAATGTAGATGAAGCTGATATTGGAGGAGTCAAAGAAGGGCAAAAAGCTCAGTTTACGGTAGACACACATCCCACAGAAGTATTTGAGGGGAAAGTAACGCAAATTCGTCTTTCACCTACGACATCCAGTAATGTCGTGACATATACAGTAATTGTAAAAGTACAAAATAGAAACGGGATGCTAATGCCGGGCATGACTGCAAACGTATCTCTCATAGTACAAGAGGCCCAAGGAGTGTTAGTTGTTCCAAACAGCGCGTTTAGATTTAAACCTGTAGATCCTTCTGCCAAAGTAGACATGCCAATGGGACCGGGACGTGGTGCTGGTGGCGGCGGTCGAAGATTAAATGTGGCAAGTGACACAGTCCCCACCGTATATCTGTTAGAGAAAAAAGCTCCAGTTCGTACAGAGGTTAAAAAAGGGATAACAGACGGACAGAGGACAGAAGTGCTATCAGGACTCTCCGAAGGAGATACTGTTATTACGGGAATAGTAGTATCAGCAGAGGGCAAATAAATGCCTCTGGTTGAGTTAAAGAACATAAGAAAAAGTTTCAAGTTGGGCAATCAAGAGGTCGAAATTTTGCATGGTGTCAATTTATCAGTAAAAGAGGGAGAATTTGTCGCAATGATGGGTCCCTCAGGGTCAGGCAAATCTACTACTATGAATATACTCGGTTGTTTGGATAAACCGACAGAAGGCACGTATCTGCTCAACGGTGAAGATATTAGTATGCTGGAGAGCGATCAATTGGCGACTATAAGAAATAAAATGATAGGCTTTGTATTTCAAGGCTTTAATTTGTTGCAAAAGACAAGTGCTTTGGAAAATGTAGAGCTCCCATTGCTGTATGCGGGCATAGAAAGAAAAGAACGTCATGATAGAGCCAAAGAATCCCTTATAGAGATGGGACTTTCGGATAGAATTTATCATGAGCCGACCCAGTTATCGGGAGGACAGCAACAGAGAGTGGCCATTGCACGTGGAATAGTAAATAAAGCACCGATTCTTTTAGCGGATGAACCCACGGGGAACTTGGATTCGAAGACAAGTGATGAAATCATGTCTCTCTTTTGTAGATTAAACACAGAAGAAGGGATAACAATAATCCTTGTAACACATGAACAAGACGTAGCAAAATATGCAAAGAGAATCCTCCATTTTAAGGATGGAATAATTACAGCAGATAAAATAAACAAGGACAGGAGGCCAATACAATGATCTCTTCAATTGAGATAGTAAGGACTGCTGTCTTAGCGCTTAAACGGAATAAAACAAGATCTATGCTGACGGCTCTAGGTATTATCATAGGTGTCGCAGCGGTTATTGCTGCTTTTGCAGTTGGAGCAGGAGCCAATAAGAGTATTGATGAACAAATATCATCATTCGGTAGCAATTTTATAATGGTATATCCCGATCGTTCTGCCCAACAAACAGGCAATACAATGAGATATCTAACATATGACGATGCAAAAGCCATAGAGCGTGAAGTCTCAGGGATAGAAGCCGTTGCTCCTATGATAAATACATCTGCTACTCTGGTATATGGGAATACGAACTGGACTACTGGAGTTATCGCAAGCACTGAAAAATATTCTAATGTACAAGACCGAGAGATTGCATTAGGCAGAGATATTAATGAGAGCGATGTAAGACAGTCCGCTAAAATAGCTGTTATAGGAGAGACAATAGTAGAAAAAATGTTTTTTGGAGAGAGCCCTTTAGGCAACTCCATAAGAGTAAATAATGTCCCATTCACTATCGTCGGGGTATTCGCTTCTAAAGGACAGTCACAGACAGGAAGTGACCAAGACGACATTGTTTTAGT
The DNA here is from genome assembly GCA_012728235.1 of Synergistaceae bacterium. Lineage (NCBI taxonomy): Bacteria > Thermotogati > Synergistota > Synergistia > Synergistales > Synergistaceae > Synergistaceae bacterium. The sequence goes on along the minus strand of JAAYFL010000003.1, from coordinate 23,982 downwards.
ACCACTTACAGCGGCACAAAAAAGACTGGTGCGTTGGACCACCCCGGGACGTATAGGAAATATTTACATTAAGGGCGTCTCAATGAACGCCTTACAATATATTCAGAGCGAAACAGAAGCTTTATTGCGCGAACGTCACAGAATCAGACCGGGTAGTGCCGATGATTTCTCCGTCAGAAACATAAGCCAGATGCTGGAAGCCAGACGCAAAACCACAACAATAATGTCTATGTTGCTTGGTTCGATAGCGGTAATATCGCTTGTTGTAGGGGGAATAGGCATTATGAATATAATGCTTGTTTCTGTCACTGAAAGAACTCGAGAAATCGGAGTGCGTATGGCAGTTGGAGCTAAAGCGATAGACATAAGGGCTCAGTTTTTGACGGAAGCAGTCATACTCTCAATGATTGGTGGAATTTTAGGGATCATATTGGGTATTTTTGCCGGATATGCTCTCTCCTCATTTACTGAGGCTCCCCCCATATTCACAGTGTCATCAATTTTATTAGCTTTTCTCTTTTCAGGAATGGTTGGGATAGGCTTTGGATATTATCCTGCTTGGAAAGCCTCACTTTTGAATCCTATCGATGCACTCAAATATGAATAATGTGCTTTCAGAAATATAAGTAAAATACACGTGTATTTTTTCTGTTGAGTGCCTAAGATATTAAAGTGATATTAGCTTATTAGTAATATAAATTAAGAATGGAGAAATAAAAAATGTATGACAACAAGTTGTTAGATGATATAGGCAAACAAATACTTAAAACTTTACAAGAAGAAGGCAGAATTTCATTTAACGAACTGGGACGAAGAGTTGGACTATCATCTCCGGCCGTAGCGGAAAGAGTTCGAAGAATGGAAGAGGCTGGTGTGATTTTAGGTTACAAGGCTGTGGTAAACCATTCACGTATAGGATATCCGATAATGGCTTTTATAAATTTGGTTGTTCCTGTTGCTCAACTGTCACAAGCTGATGAACTGGCAACTTCCATTCCAGAAGTATTGGAATGTCATCATATCACCGGCAGAGATGTAATAATTCTTAAAGTAGCTGTAACCTCGGTTGGACACTTGGAAGATGTTATAAACCAGATGGGTGTTTTAGGAATGACTACGACAGCAGTTGTATTGTCGTCACCCATTGCAGGGCGGCCTCTTAATGTGCCAAAGCAACCTGGTGCATAGAAAGCAGGAGTTTATTCTTGATAGATAATTCAAATCCAGCCATAGACAATATTCTCGCAAGACGAAGCATTCGTAGATTTAATGAAAAGCTGTCTATTAAGCAGGCGGAAATAGAATGTCTTTTGGAGTGTGCTAGTGCTGCTCCGAGCGCACACAATCTAAAGCCCTTTCACTTCATAGTACTCACAAAGAAGGAAAAGTTAAATTACATTGCAAAAATACACCCACATGCCAAGATGCTTGCAACGGCACCTCTCGCTATTGTTGTTTGTGGAGAGTTGGAACGTGATGGAGAAAAGCTTGACTACTGGGAGCATGATTGTGCGGCAGCGATGGAAAATTTATTGCTTGCTGCGACTGCATTGAGATTAGGTTCTGTTTGGATTGGAGTAAGACATTCTAACAATAATTTAGAAGATAAAATAAAAACAGTTCTTGAGATTCCAAACAGCATAGGTGTGTTGGCAATTGCAGCGATAGGGCATCCGTTAGAGACAAAAGACCCCCATAAAGGAATTATCCCCACATCACTACATGTAAATAAATGGTGAAACCTTAGTTTATTCGTGGTAAAATAACATAGGCTGTGAACTAAACGGCGGTCATCCGCCGTTTATTATTTGGATTAGTGTCGGAGGTTTTTTAATGGACAATAAGCAAGGAAATGTATTTGAAACACACAAGATACAAACTCTTCCGCTGGAGGAAGAAATAAAGACAAGTTATCTGAATTATGCAATGAGCGTTATTGTAGGCAGAGCTCTGCCTAATGCCAAAGACGGACTTAAACCCGTCCAACGTAGAATTTTATATGATATGTTGGAACTGGGGATACGGCATAATCAGCCTACAAGAAAATCTGCTCGTATCGTTGGTGACACGATGGGTAAATATCACCCACACGGAGATTCCTCAATTTACGAGGCGATGGCAAGACTTTCACAAGATTTTAATATGAGATATCCTCTTGTAGAAGGACAGGGTAACTTTGGTTCGATAGACGGAGATCCCCCAGCTGCTATGCGTTATACCGAAGCAAAACTTCATGCTCTTGGAGAAGAAATGCTGACGAATATCAACGAAGAAACAGTAGACTGGATGCCCAATTTTGATGAATCGCTAAAAGAACCCGTAATTCTTCCCACCGTTATACCAAACCTATTAATCAACGGAAGCACTGGAATAGCTGTTGGTATGGCAACCAACATGCCTCCTCACAATCTTGGAGAGGCAATAGATGCTTGCTGTGCTGTGCTTGAGAATCCCGAAATAGAGCTTGGAGAGCTAATGAATATAATTCCCGGACCAGACTTTCCGACCGGAGGAATTATCCTCGGAAGAGAAGGAATTGTTGATGCCTATAGAACCGGCCGAGGAAGAATTGTAGTAAGAGGAAAAGTTGACATTGAAGAAGTGCGTAAGGGAAGACAGTGCATAGTAATAACCGAAATTCCTTACATGGTAAATAAAACTAATTTTATTGAAACAATAGCGAATGCTGTGCATACAGGGATGATAGACGGGATATCGGATCTTCGAGACGAATCTGATAAAGAAGGTATGCGTATCGTTGTCGAAATCCAGCGTGATGCTGACGCGAATCTGGTGTTGAGACAACTTTATACAAGAACACAGCTGCAAAGTACTTTTGGGGTAATAAACTTGGCAGTATTGGATGGAGAGACAAAAGAGTTTTCTCTTAAAGAGATGATACATGTTTTTCTTGACCATCGCAGAACTGTCATAAGAAGAAGAACAGAGTTTAGACTTAGAAAAGCGGAAGAACGTGCACACATAGTAGAAGGACTCCTTCGTGCATTAGAAGTTATTGACCAGGTAATAAAGATAATAAGAGCATCAAGCGATGCAGCTACAGCAAGAAATAAACTAACAGAACTACTTGAATTTAGCGAAATACAAGCACAAGCAATTCTCGATATGAGATTACAGAGACTTACCGGTCTTGAAAGAGAAAAACTTGACAGTGAACTCAAACAGCTTCTAATGGATATAGAACGCTACAACAGCATTCTTAATAGCCTTGTTATTTTGGATTCTGTCGTAAAAGAAGAACTTCTAGAAATTAGAAGGCAATATGCTGATGAACGTCGTACAGAAATAGAAGATTATATAGGAGAAGTCGCTGATGAAGATCTAATCCCTGAAGAGGACATCGTTGTTGCACTGAGCCATGACGGCTATATAAGACGTATGTTGCTTCAAGATTATAGGGTGCAATCTCGTGGTGGTAAAGGCGTAAAAGGTGTAACGCCAAAAGCAGAAGACGAAGTATCTCTCCTCTCTGTTACAAACACGCATAGGACCCTTTTCCTATTTACCAGCAAAGGCAGAGTTTTTGGAGTAAAAGGTTTCACAATCCCCCAGACAAAGTCCGGAAAAGGTAAATTGATAGGAACAATAATAACTCTCGAAAAAGATGAGAAAGTTGTTGCGATAAAAGACAGTCAATTTGAGGGGCTCAAGTACGTTTTCTTTGTGACTCGCAATGGTACGGCCAAACGTCTTCCCATCGAGGAGTTAGAAGGACTTACAAGAGCCGGACGTCGGGTTCTTGGTTTAGTAGGAGATGACGTTATTTCCTGTGTTAGGATAACAAGCGGTTCTGATGAGTTGTTATTCTCGACAGCAAAAGGACAGACTTTAAGAGTAACAGAGGAAGAATTCCGTCCGTTAGGCAGACAAGCTCAGGGGGTACGTGGTATAAGACTAGCCGAAGGAGATGTATTGGTCGGTTGTGACATCGTAACAGAAGGTAAAATGGTTCTCTTTATGAGTGAATTTGGCATAGGCAAAAGAACACCATATTCGGAATTTACTCAGAGACACCGTGCCGGTTACGGAGTGCGAGCAATGAAACTCACTAAGAAAACAGGAGATATGCTAGGTGCTTGGGGAGTTGCCGATGACGAGGAGATAGTTGTAATAAGCAGCAAGGGACGCATGGTTAGAATTAATGCGGGAGAAGTGTCCAGCTTAAGTCGTACTGCTACTGGATACACTATAGTAAGGCTCGATCAGGGCGATACAGTGGCAGATGTAAGTATAATAAGAAATGATGAAGATAAGGAATAAGGTCTTATGAAGTTTGCACGTGACGGCTATCCATCCATAGGCGGATTGCTATTTATGGTGGTAGGTTCATGGTTTATCTCACCATACATATCAATGTTCTTATTGCTGCCTTTGGCTATAACCATATGGTTCTTTCGTGATCCGGAACGACTTCCCGAATCATCTGAAGGTTTTCTTAGCCCAGCTGACGGGAAAGTAGTAGAGATTGAAGAAGCGGAACATGAATACACCGGAAAAACCATTAAAATTGGCATATTTATGAATGCTTTAAACGTCCATGTAAACCGTTTCCCTGTAGATGGAACGGTCGGATTTATCCGGTACGTGCCAGGGAAAAAATGGTTTGCAATAGCACCTAAAGCATCTGAAATAAATGAACGTTTATATGTGGGAGCCGAATCAAAGCATGGAAAATTTTTGCTCACACAAATAGCAGGAATACTTGCTAGAAGAATAGTTTGCAGAGTAAAAAATGGTGACACTTTAAGTAGAGGTCAACGCTACGGTATGATAAAATTAGGATCAAAGGTTGATATTTATCTTCCAACTTCCGTGGTACCCTCAGTGGTGCTTGGTGACAGGGTTGTCGCCGGAGAAACAGTGATTGGAGTGTTAAAGAATTGCCAGCACGAAATACACGAAATAGAAAATTAAAGAATATTCCTTTAAAAAACCTAATACCCAACATGATAACGAGCGGCAGTGTTTTCTGTGGAATGTCTTCTCTTATAATGACATATCATGGGCATCTTTTTCCTGCGGCGATTTTAATCTGTTTTGCCGTTTTTTTTGATGTAATGGATGGCAGAGTAGCTAGGACTTTGGGTGGTAGCAGTGCTTTTGGTGAAGAGCTTGATAGTTTGGCCGATGCGATAAGTTTCGGAGTAGCTCCTGCTTTTTTAATGTACGTTGCATATTCCGGCATACAAGCCGGGATATTTGGGGCTTTATCCACATCGTTTTTTGTTTTGTGCGGAGTTCTTAGGTTAGCCCGTTTCAACATAACTATTGCAGCTGAGGGATCATTTCAAGGGCTTCCCATTCCAGCTGCAGGGTTAACGTTGGCATCATTTGTTATAGCAAAGGTAGAAATTACATCGTTCTTCGCTATGACTGCTATGATTATGGTGGGTGGTTTAATGGTGAGTTCAATTCCGTACTGGAATGCAAAAAAACTTACGAAGAACAACATTAATAAAATGAAATTGTATTTCCTTGTGGGATTTGTTATTATTTCATTTTTTCTATTGAGAGAGAGAGCTTTTTTGTTTATCGCCCTTCTATACATTGCTATGGGCTTACTGAGATTTGATTGTGCTGAATGGATTCTTATTAATGATACAACAGCACAAGAAAAAAAATAAAGAGCGTATTTTGGATTAAGCTACAGCACAAAATACTTCCCGACTTTGGTATAGATTCAAAGTCGGGTTTTTTTGAAAGAGGGTAATAACATGCGAGAAATTATGACAGGAAATGAAGCTATAGCCAGAGGAGCATGGGAAGCGGGGGTAAATATTGCAGCGGCTTATCCCGGAACTCCCTCTACAGAAATACTGGAAAATCTTTCAAAATATAAAGAGGTATATTCTCAGTGGACAACAAACGAAAAAGTCGCCTTAGAGCTGGCCGCAGGAGCTTGTTTCGCAGGAAGTAGAGCACTAGCCGCCATGAAACATGTAGGATTAAATGTTGCAGCTGATCCATTGTTTACGCTTGCCTACACCGGAGTAAATGCAGGATTGTTAATAGTCACTGCGGACGACCCTGGACTATTTAGCTCTCAAAATGAGCAAGACAACAGATATTATGCATCTCATGCAAAAATAGCGATGTTTGAGCCATCAGATAGTCAGGAATGTGTAGATTTTGTAAAAGAAGCTTATGAAATATCAGAAAAATTTGATATCCCTGTACTATTTCGAGTTACAACGCGTATTTGCCACAGCAAAAGCATGGTGAATCTTTCTGATCGACCACAAATTTCGATAAAAAAATATGTAAAAAATGTAGAAAAATATGTAATGGCTCCGGCAAATGCAAAAAAAAGAAAATTTGAAATGGAAAACAGAATTAAAGCACTAAAAGAATATAGTGAAACTACTCCTCTAAACAGAATAGAATTAAGAGATAGTGAAATTGGAATAATAACATCTGGAATTTCATATAACCATGCAAAAGAAGTTTTTGGCGAAAAAGCTTCCTATCTTAAACTAGGCTTTACATGGCCGCTTCCCTCAGAAAAGATAAAAAAGTTTGCTTCTTCCGTAAAAACTCTTTACATAATAGAAGAAAACGAACCTTACTTAGAAGATTTTGTGAAAGCTTTGGGGATAGAGTGTGTAGGACGTGAGAAATTATCCTGGGTAGATGAACTCACTCCTGAGAAAATACAGCGTGCTTTTTGTCCTGAAATAGAGGAGTGTGAGTCTTATAAAATAGAAGCAGTGGCGCCACCTCGTCCACCCGTACTATGCCCCGGCTGTTCTCATAGAGGTTTCTTCTACGAGTTAAGAAAATTTAAAGATATCGTTGTTTCTGGAGATATTGGTTGTTATACGCTTGGAGCAACTCCTCCTCTTTCAGCTATAGATTCAGTACTTTGTATGGGGGCAAGTATTTCAGGAGCCATTGGTTTTGAAAAATCAAACCTCAAGGCTAAAAGACAGCAAAAAGTGTTTGCTGTAATAGGAGATTCTACTTTTTTTCACTCTGGCTTAACAGGGCTTATAGATGCTGTTGTCAACAAAGCTAAGATTGTCATATGTATTCTTGACAATAGTATTACTGCTATGACAGGGCACCAAGATAACCCCGGAACAGGACGTACATTAATGGGGGAACCAACAGAGAAGGTTGACTTTAAAAAGATTTGTATAGCATGTGGTATAAAACCGGATAATATCCGTGTCATTGACCCTTACAAGCTGGGAGAGACTAAGTCAGCCATTAAAGATGGCTATGAATCAGAAGAGCCGTTCGTCATTATAACAACAACACCATGTGCTCTTATAAAAGAAGTTATAAAAGCTCGTGTTGATATGAAGTGTTTTGTAGACCAGGAAAAATGTATAAAATGCAGAGCTTGTTTTAAAGTAGGTTGCCCTGCTATCAGTCAGAACGACGGTATCGTCTCCATAGATCGAGACATGTGTAATGGTTGTGAGATATGTGCACAAGTTTGTCCGACACAAGCAATAAAGAGGGAGGAATAAGCTATGTTCAAAAATGACACAAAAAGTATTCTTCTTGTAGGAGTCGGAGGGCAGGGAACTATTTTGGCATCCAAGATCCTCTCTGAGGGCTTGATGCGAAAGGGATATGACGTAAAAATGTCAGAAATTCATGGAATGTCCCAGAGGGGAGGAAGCGTAACCACACATGTAAGATATGGAACAAAAGTGGCTTCCCCAATAGTCTCCAAAAATTGTGCGGACGTGTTGGTATCATTTGAAAAAGTAGAGGCTGTCCGTTGGCTGAACTATTTGAAAAAAGATGGCACACTTATAGTCAATGACTTTGAGATTTACCCTCTTCCTGTTCTCATTGGTGCTGCGGTTTATCCGGATGATGCAATTGAACAGTTAAGAGAAAAAGTTGCGAATCTGAAAGTGGTTAACGCAACTAAGATAGCAGAGGGACTTGGCAATGCCAAAGCTCAAAATATAGTGCTTCTTGGAACTTTAATAAAAGCAACTGGGCTAACAAACCTCGATTGGGAGTCAGTTTTAAAAGACATAATCCCTCCGAAATTCTATGAACTTAATATAGAGGCGTTGAAAACGGGGTTAACTCTTTAAGGCGAAACCCATAGAAATCGTGATGGGACATAACATTGTATAACAGCTTAGCGGTTCTCAATTATAATGAGGCCGCTATTATAATTTGAGGAAATATCTACTCCCGTATGCGTGTGCGATTTAAATTTAAGTAAAATAAACTAAAGATTTTATCATAATATGCCTAAATACAGTGCTGGATGTTATTCACAAAGATTTTGATGAACGATTACATGCTATAATATGCAAAAATAAGACTCATGGTAAAGAAAGGTAAAGCACAAGATGGACACAAAGGAATTTCAAAAAAGAACACTTCTTTCTATATTTTTTTCATATTTTAAGCCACATAAAAAACTATTCATACTGGATATGTCATGTGCTTTTCTAATAGCGCTTATAGACTTATCTTTTCCTGCTATAACTCGCTATTCTCTATATAAATTAATACCTTCAAATGCTTTTAGTACTTTCATACTAGTTATGGTAATCATGTTATTGGCGTACACAGTAAGAGCATTCTTTTATTTTATTTTGACATACTACGGTCATACATTCGGAGTGTTGGTAGAAGCTGATATCAGAAGCGATTTATATAGACACATCCAAAATTTATCTTATGGATATTTTGATAAGACCCGTATCGGACAGCTGATGAGCAGATTAACAACTGACTTATTTGATATAACAGAGCTCGCCCATCATGGACCTGAAGACGTTTTTATTTCAATATTAACAATAATCGGTTCTCTTGCCGTTTTATTTACCATTCAGTGGAAATTAACTCTGATAATATTTCTGATATTGCCTATATTTATGTTGGTTATCTGGCATAGAAGGTATGAGTTGGCAAAAGCCTCCCTTGATGTAAAGGAGAAAACAGCATCCATAAATGTTAACATAGAGTCAGGTTTATCTGGAATGAAAACATCCAAAGCATTTGCAAATGAAGAAATAGAATTTGAAAAATTTACGAGATCCAATATGGATTTTAGAAAGTCTAAAACTAAATTCTATAAAACCATGGGACATTTCACTGCAACAATGGAGTTCTTCCTCTGTATATTACCGGCAACAGTAATCTTGGTTGGCGGCATATTAATAATGAAGGACCAGATGAATAATATTGACCTAATCACATTTAATTTGTATATAGCTACTTTTATCACTCCAATAAGAAAACTTGCTAACTTCGCCGAATTGTTTGCAAAAGGTAAGGCTGGTTTTGTGCGTTTTGTCTCGCTTATGAGAACTGAAACGAGGATGCAAGACAGTCCAACAGCGATAGAGCTTGACAGACTTAAAGGGAAATTAGATATAAACAATGTGAGTTTCTCCTATAAAAAGGGTCTTCCTGTCCTGCATAACATCTCTCTTCATGTGGAGCCCGGAGAGGCAGTTGCAGTTGTGGGTCATTCTGGTGGCGGAAAATCAACTTTGTGCAAACTTATCCCTAGATTTTATGATGTAGATGAAGGTGAAATTTTACTCGATAATATTGACATACGCGATGTTACTCAGGAATCTTTGCGCAAAAATATAGGTGTGCTGGATCAAGAAGTATTCCTTTTTGCTGACAGTATTCTTGAAAACATCAGATATGGAAGACCAGGTGCGACAGAAGAAGAAGTTATAGATGCTGCAAAACAATCAGAGATCTATGATGATATCATGGCCATGCCACAAGAATTTGATACTTTTGTGGGCGAGAGGGGAGCCATGTTATCCGGAGGGCAAAAACAGCGCATCTCAATAGCAAGGATTTTTCTAAAAAATCCTCCATTTTTAATATTAGATGAGGCTACTTCAGCGTTAGACAGTGTAACTGAAGCGAAAATACAGGAAACATTTGATAGTTTGGTAAGAGGCAGAACAACATTTGTAATAGCACACCGATTGTCAACGGTAAGAAATGTAGACAGAATACTTGTATTTGAAAATGGTGTCATTATTGAAGATGGAGATCATAAATCACTGATGGAGAAAAATGGAGTTTACGCTGAACTTTACAATACACAGAACTTAGGGGTGTAATACTGCTGGTTTTTAATTTATTAAACAGATAGCAAAGAGGTGTAGAAAATGAGATCGCTTGAAGGTAAGCCGGTTGCGCTGTCAATAAAGAAATGGGTTGCTTCAGAAGTTCAAAAAATACAGGGAGAGCATGGATGGTCCCCAACTCTCGTAACTGTTCAAATTGGAGAAAATCTTGCTTCAGAGCGCTATATAAATAGTCAAATTAAAGCTTGTGAAGAAGCTGGTATTAAGGCAAAATTTATAAAATATCCAAAAGACATAAAAAAAGTCGATTTTTTAAAGGAAATAGATAAAATCGCAAAAGATAATGCAATTGACGGAATAATATTACAGACGCCATTGCCGCAAGATTGGAAAATGAGCGAAATTATAAATGCCATTTCTCCTGACAAAGATGTAGAGGGAGTTCATCCCGAAAACTTGGGTCGCCTGTATTTAGGAGAAGAAGGCACGCCAAAACCTTGTACAGCATGGGCAGCTCTTACCTTGTTGGAATGGCATGGCTATAGTTCGTTTGAGGAGAAAAATTGTGTCGTAGTTGGTAGAAGTGCAAATGTGGGCAGAGCAGTTGCGAACATGTTAATGCATAAAAATGGAACTGTTGCCGTATGCCACACCAAAACATCTGAAAAGCAACTAAAAAAAATGCTGTCTACGGCGGATGTAGTAGTTGTAGCTGCCGGAGTGCCAGGTATAGTAAAAACGAATGAGCTTACTCAAGAAGCTTGGGTTATAGATGTGGGAACGAACTTTGATCCACAAGGCAAACTTGTGGGCGATGTACTTCTAGAATCAGAAAATGATATCGAGGCCATAAGCCCTGTTCCTGGAGGTGTTGGCCCCATTACTGTTTCCCTTCTCCTTGTTAATTTATTACTATGTGCCACGAAAAGAAGACTGGGGAATAGCCTTATTTTCCCAAAATTATCCGATCTTCGTTAGAAATAATACAGAAGATTGTTTTAAATGAATTATGTGAAAACGGATTGGAGTGTAAAAGAGTGAATAAAAACAACGGAATAGATTGGTTGGCTGAACGAATTAAAAAAGGCAATGTGGTGATTTTTAGCGGTGCTGGATTAAGCACAGAATCAGGGCTTCAAGATTTTCGTTCTAGGGATGGCATTTGGTCCCAGGTTGATCCCACTGAGATGGCTTCTGTTGGAGTCTTAGAGCGTAGATATGATGAGTTTGTAGACTTTTATAAGCAGCGTCTTTATGTTCCCGATACCATTCTCCCAAATATCGGGCATAAGCTTATTGCAGACTGGGAAAAGAAAGGTTTTATAACTGGCATTATAACCCAGAATGTAGACAGGTTGCATCAACGAGCCGGGGCGGTTAGAGTGGCAGAGCTTCACGGGAGTCTTGAACCGGTATTTTGTCATTCTTGTGGGAAAAAAGGGACGACAGAAGATTTTCTGGGGAAGGTTTCCTGTTCATGTGGAGGGAATTTACGTCCAAGTGTCGTTTTATTTGGAGAAATGTTGCCAGAAAAACCACTTAAAGAGGCAGATAAGTGGAGCTCTGATTGTGATACCTTTATTGTCCTAGGTTCATCTTTAGCCGTTTCTCCCGCCAATTATTTCCCGAGGCAAGCAAAGGACTCAGGGGCCAAACTCGTTATAATTAACAGGGATAAGACCCCTTTAGACTATCTTGCTGACCTTGTTGTTAACGAGGGGATAGGGAACTATTTGACTGAGGTTAATAAGAGTTTATAGCGTCTTTAATAAGCAACAATGCAAGTAGAGCAAACTAAGGGGAAAGCTACAAATTAGAGATTTAACTCTGCTTTTAATGGCCTAGTAAAAAGTTCATTTAAAATTTGCTTTGGTGATGCATTTTCATAAAGGATACGATAAACTCCGTTTGCAAGAGGCATATCTACATCAAAAAAACGGCTATTTTTAATTATGGCTTTTACGGTATAGGCTCCTTCTGCGACCTGTCCCAATTCTTTTATCGCAGCATCCAAACTTACGCCTTTCCCTACAGTGATGCCAAGCCTAAAGTTTCTAGAGTGAAGACTATAGCAAGTGACCATTAAATCGCCGACTCCGGCTAATCCGGAGAGAGTTAAAGGGGAGGCCCCCATTTTTTGTCCAAGTCTCATTATTTCTGCTAATCCTCTACATGCAATGGCAGCTAGAGCGTTGTCTCCCAATTCCATCGCTTTGGAAATGCCGGCCGCTATAGCGTATATGTTTTTAGTGGCACCGCCAATTTCAACCCCTATTACATCGCTTGACGTATATACTCTAAATCTATTGCCAGTAAGAAGAGACTGCCAAAATCCAGCCTCATCTTCAAATTCAGAAGCAACCACTACGGCTGTAGGGCATCCCAAAAGAACTTCCTCTGCATGACTGGGTCCGGAAAGAGCAGAATATATCAAGTCTGGGCAAGTTTCCTGTTGTACTTTATGTAACAGACTTCCTGTGGAGATCTCAATGCCCTTGGCCAAATTCAGAATATAGCCTCCACTCTGTTTTTTTTCGTTAATTTTCTCATAAACCTCCCTCACAAATTGTGTGGGAACGGCCATAATATATCTATCTGAAAAGCTTAAGGCTTCATGCATGTCGACAGTACACCTTATTTTTTCGTCCAATTTTTTATCGCTGAAACAAAAAGTATTTATGCCATGATTATTTATTGAATCAGCCTGTTCTGTATCTATAGTCCACATAAGAACAGAGTTTCCCAAATTGGCAAGATGCGTAGCAACTGCCGTACCGAAGCTTCCTGCTCCAAATATAGTAACTTTCATAAATGAGGACCCCCAAGTTTAATTTTCTAAATTATTGATTATTATAGCTTATGGAGTGTATAATACCAAAGTTGTACCTGGTTGAGAGGAGTATTTATATGATAAAGAAAATAACATTGTCTGCGGCAATTGCGGCCCTATATGTTGCTCTGACATTCATCTTTTTCACTATTTCATTTGGGCCAATACAGTTTAGAGTAGCTGAAGCACTGACATTATTACCTTTTTTTATTCCTGAAGCAATAGTGGGTTTGTTTGCAGGCTGTGTCCTCTCCAATCTAATAGGTGGCGGTGGCGGTTTTGGATTGATTGATGTTTTTTTGGGTAGCGGTGCAACATTGTTTGCAGCTTGGCTTACCTACAAATCGCCAAACATATGGATTGCTGCAATCCCTCCGGTAATAATTAATGCTCTTGTCGTTGGTTATTATATTGCTGCAGTAACAGAAGTTTCTGTAGTTTTGACAATGCTATATATCGGAATTAGCCAATTTGTAGTATGCTTTGGCATAGGATTGCCGATAAGTCTATTATTGTACCGTTCAAGAGCTTTTGATACTATTTTGCTTTCAAAAAAAGAAACAGGAAGTGGAACATGGGTAAAAAAATAGATTATCTTGCCAAAGCTTTTGCTTGCTGTTAAAATCGCGAAGTTATATTCGTCGGGGTGGCGGAACAGGTAGACGCGCTAGATTCAGGATCTAGTGGGCTTGCGCTCATAGGGGTTCAATTCCCCTCCTCGACACCATAACACATGAATTTTATTGTTTTTCTTTTCAGAGCTTGACAAAAATAGATGGTGAATGATAATATCGCCATGAAAATAACGGCTATTTTTTAAGTAAAACAGGCGATACCTGTCTATTGACAGTTGTCGCTTTTTTGCTATAATACCCATTTGTATGATTGTTTATATTGAATAAAAATTTAACTTGGGGAGGTTGCTCTATGCAGTTTAAAACAGCTTCAGGCACAGCATTTGAGCGCCGCAAAGTTTTCGGAAAAGAGAAAAACTTAATACCCCTTCCAGATCTTGTTGAGGTTCAGCGGAATTCATACTCTTGGTTTTTCCAAGCAGATGAAGAAGAGCGTGCTTCTCAAGGGCTGCAAGAGCTATTTGACGAAGTTTTTCCGATCGAAAGCTATGATGGTTCTTTTGCTCTTGAATTAGTCAACTACATTGTCGATCCGGTATCAATGAGTATGGAGGAAGCTCGCAGCAGGGACCTAACATGGTCGAGACCTCTGCGTGCCACTATCAGACTCGTTAATAATAAGACGGGTGAGATAAAAGAAGAGGAAGTCTATCTGAGTGATTTTCCCGCTATGACTGAGCGGGGTACTTTTATAATTAACGGCACAGAGAGAGTTGTAGTTAACCAGCTTGCCAGATCTGCAGGGGTATATTATCTCGCTGAACTTGGAGTGCCGGGCAGGGAGTCGTTTCTTGCGAAATTGATTCCCGACAGAGGCGCGTGGATTGAATTTGATCTTGCTACTGATGGTGTTATATCTACTAAGATAGATAATCGCAAAAAAATCCCAATTACGATGATACTAAGAGTATTTGGTGTACAGTCAACAGAAGATCTTCTTGCACTGTTCGGTGCGAAGGAAGTCGAGAGAGATCTTGTAGAAGACAGCGTTATGGGTATGCTTCTTGCAGAAGCTATTGTATCAAACGATGTCAGTGCGAGAATAGAAATTCCGAAAAATACTAGGCTTACAAAAGAGCATTTAGAGATTCTTTGGAATAACGGACGCACAAAGGTTATGGTTTGGGACGTTGATTCTGCTATTGCTGCAACTATTGAACGTGATAGAACGGATACCCCTGATGAAGCAATACTTGAGTTATTCAAGAGGCTTCGTCCAAATGAACCGGCACGCATGGAAAACGCAAGAGAATATATTGATAGCGTGTTCTTTGATCCCCGCAGATATAATTTGGGCAGAGTCGGTCGTTATAAAATAAATAGGCGCTTGGGATTGGATGTTTCAAGTGCAGAGAGATTGTTAACAATTCCCGATCTCGTGGCAATAATATTGGGACTTATATCACTTCGTGATGGCAATGAGCACGTGGACGATATAGACCACTTGGGCAATAGAAGAGTACGCGCGGTGGGAGAGTTGCTCCAAAACCAGGTACGCATCGGACTTCTTCGTATGGAGAGAATAGCAAGGGAGCGTATGACGACGACTCCTGACTTGGCTACAGCTATGGCGAAAGATTTAATTAACGTTCGTCCTATATCGGCTGCACTTAGAGAGTTTTTTGGCTCAGGGCAGCTGTCACAGTTTATGGACCAGACGAACCCCTTAGCCGAGCTTACGCACAGACGTCGACTTTCTGCACTTGGCCCGGGGGGGCTAAGTCGTGAAAGAGCAGGGTTTGAGGCTCGTGACGTGCACCACACTCACTATGGCCGCATATGTCCTATAGAAACACCGGAAGGTCCTAACATCGGACTTGTTACTTCCCTTGCGACATTTGCTCGTATAAATGAATATGGATTCCTAGTTTGTCCCCGTAAAAAAGTCGTCAATGGAAAAATTACAGAAGAGATAGTTTATCTTTCTGCCGACGATGAAGATGAGTACTATGTCGGACGTGCAGATATGCCGATGGATGAAGAGGGCAATGTTTTGCCAAAATCTGTTAGCGGTGGAATCTATGTAAGACACCATGATAATACTATAGAGATAAGACCCGATGAATTGCAGTATATGGATATATCTCCCAAACAAATCGTATCAATATCAACGGCACTTATCCCATTTCTTGAGCATGACGATGCAAACAGAGCTCTAATGGGATCAAACATGCAGCGTCAAGCTGTACCTCTTGTTTTCCCTGATTCTCCAATAGTAGGGACTGGAATTGAACATCGCATTGCAAAAGACTCCGGTTCTTGTGTTGTTTCAAGCAGGGCAGGAGAGGTCGTCTATGTTGATGCCGATAGAATAGAAATTAAAACGGCTGGCGGAGATATTGACACTTATAACATGGCAAAATTCATGCGTTCAAACCAAGGAACTGTCATTCATCAGAAACCTCTTGTCCAGAAGGGACAGAAAATAAAAGGCAATGAAGTTATTGCAGACGGACAGGCATGCGACGGTGGAGAGCTTGCTCTTGGACGCAATGTGGTTGTAGCTTTTGTTTCATGGGAGGGCTATAACTTTGAAGACGCTATTCTTATCAGTCAAAAACTGGTAAAAGAAGACTTTTACACATCTATACATATAGAAGAATATGAGTTGGAAGCAAGAGACACCAAGCTCGGTTCAGAAGAAATTTCTCGAGATATTCCCAATGTTGGAGAAGATGCACTTAAGAATCTAGACGAAGATGGAATAGTGAGAATCGGAGCGGAAGTCAAAGCCGGAGACATATTGATAGGGAAAGTGACACCAAAAGGCGAATCTGACCAAACTCCTGAAGAAAAATTACTTAGAGCTATATTTGGTGAAAAAGCCAGAGAAGTAAGAGACACTTCCCTAAGAGTTCCACATGGTGAAAGCGGCACCGTAGTCGAAATCAAACGTCTAAGTAGAGAGAACAACGGTGATGACCTGGCTCCTGGAATCAACGAAGTCGTAAAAGTCTATGTTGCTCAGTTCAGAAAGATAACTGAAGGGGACAAGATGGCTGGGCGACATGGGAACAAAGGAGTCGTCTCAAGCATTATGGCAGAAGAAGATATGCCTTATCTTTCAGACGGAACTCCAGTCGACGTTGTCTTGAACCCACTTGGTGTACCTAGCCGTATGAACCTTGGCCAGGTATTAGAAACGATGTTGGGCTTTGTAGCACTACAGAACGGATGGAAGGTAGTGACACCGGTATTTGAATCGGCAACTACTGAAGAGTTAGCTCCTTACGTTAAAAATATACAGGAAACAAAATATCCGGAAATGGAAACGGACTGCAAAATAACATTGTACGATGGGCGTACAGGTGAACCAATGGCAAATAAGGTCGAAGTCGGAGTTATGTATATGATGAAGCTAATCCACTTAGTAGACGACAAAATACATGCCCGTTCTATAGGCCCTTACAGTCTTATTACGCAGCAGCCTCTCGGAGGGAAAACACAGTTTGGTGGGCAGCGTTTCGGAGAAATGGAAGTTTGGGCTCTTGAAGGTTACGGAGCAGCTCATGTTCTTCAAGAAATGCTGACGGTAAAATCCGACGACATAAGAGGTCGACTTAAAACATATGAACGCATTGTTAAGGGTGAGAACTTATCAAAACCAGGCGTTCCCGAGAGCTTTAGAGTATTGATAAAAGAACTGCAAGGTCTTGGGTTGGATGTGGAGATTATTTACACAGATGGAAGCGTTGGGGAACTTGTTCTCAACGATGACGACGACAACACCAGAGGGCGTCATCTTTCATTTAAACCTGATGCCACGGTTGACGGTATTGAGTCTTTCCCATCAGGAGGACCTAGTTCAGCCACGACCAGTTCGGACTTATTCCATGACGATGTTGTAAGTGACGACACGGAAGATGCAGTTGAATTAGAGCTGGAAACAGTTTCAACAGAAGAAGCAGATGCTCTCTTTAACGATACGGACCCAAAGGCCGACGAGCAGGGGGATGATAATTAATGACCAACATAAAACGTGAAATAGCCGGAGTGAGAATGAGGCTTTCTTCTCCTGAAAGAATAAGGGAGTTATCTAGTGGGGAAGTTAAAAAACCAGAAACTATCAACTACAGAACCCTCCGTCCCGAAAAGGATGGTCTTTTCTGCGAACGTATTTTTGGTCCTACAAGAAGCTATGAGTGTTCATGTGGTAAATATAAAAGAAGCGGTCCCAAATTTAGGGGCGTTGTTTGCGACCATTGTGGTGTAGAAATAACAGATAACCGCGTGCGCCGTGAGAGGATGGGGCATATTGAATTGGCAGCCCCTGTTGTTCATATTTGGTATTTAAGGGGAATTCCGAGTAGACTGAGTCTCCTTTTAGGTGCATCCACAAAAGATCTTGAAAAAGTAGTGTATTTTGCGCCTACAAGACGCAGAGAGAAAGTATATAAGGTCGTAACAGAAGGACGAAGAATAGACCTTGCGCGCATGAACTCACTTCTATCTGCATCAGAAGAGAGAATTCATCGTTTTTACGACTCTAAATTTAAAGCTGAAGAGGCATTTCGTATAACAAAAGTTGAGGATATTCCGGTTGAGGAAGGAGATGTTATTTCTCCCTCACAAGCAAACAGAATTAAAGCTGAATATGGAGATGACCTGTTTGCAGTAGAGAGGGCCTTCCGTGTTTTCAAAGAAGTAAAGGAAGATGTAGAGAACGAAGAAGTGCAATTATTTGACGAAGTAGTTCCTGAGTCAAAAGTGGCGGGATTGTTAGAATCGGATGCAGAACTCAAAGCAGAGCAGGTTTTGATAAACAAACAAGAAGCTCTTGTAGTTACTCTTGCTATTCATCTCCCCTTTGCTAAAAATGACGTAATTTCAGAGACTGAATACAGATTGTACAATCAAAAGTACCCTAAGCGTTTCCAGACCGTAGAAGAAACCATTACGCTTGAGGATCCCTGCTATATAGTAATAACAGGCGGCAATTCCCCCTTTGAAAAATCGGACGTTATCCTTGAACGTGAACAAGTTGTTTGCAAGGCATACGATAAAGAATTTAGTGCAGGGATAGGTGCAGATGGTATATTAACCCTTCTCAATAATGTGGATATAGACTTGTTGGCCACTACTCTCAGGGAAGAAGCTGCAGAAAGTACCGGTCAGAAAAAGCGCAAGCTTGTAAAACGCTTACAGGTTTTAGAGGATTTTCGTAAAAGCAAAAGTCTTCCGGAGCGTATGGTTCTATCTGTACTTCCAGTTATCCCCCCCGATCTTCGCCCTATGGTGCAGCTCGATGGAGGACGATTCGCGACATCAGACCTTAATGATTTATATAGAAGAGTTATAAATAGAAACAACAGGCTTCGTAAACTCCTTGAGTTAAGAGCTCCGGAAATCATTGTGCGCAATGAGAAAAGGATGCTTCAAGAGTCGGTTGATGCTTTGATAGACAATGGTCGTAGAGGCAAAGCAGTTCTTGGTGCAGGGAACAGGCCTCTTAAGAGCCTGACAGATTTGCTCCGTGGGAAGAAGGGACGTTTCCGTCAAAACTTGTTGGGGAAAAGAGTTGACTACTCAGGCCGTTCGGTAATTGTAATCGGTCCCACACTTAAGCTCTACCAGTGTGGTCTGCCCAAGCAAATGGCATTGGAACTCTTTAAACCATTTGTAATGCACAAACTTGTGGAGAGCGGATTTGCTCCCAATGTCAAGAGTGCTCGTAGATTTATTGAGAGAGGTCGAGACGAGGTTTGGGGAATACTAGAAGGAATAATTAAAGACCACCCAGTTATGTTAAACAGAGCTCCAACATTGCATAGACTTGGTATCCAGGCTTTTGAGCCGGTTCTTATTGAAGGTAAGGCCATTAGGCTTCATCCTTTGGTCTGTACTGCCTTTAACGCCGACTTTGATGGAGACCAAATGGCAGTACACGTGCCACTTTCCATTGAAGCTCAGGCAGAGGCACGAGTTCTCATGCTTTCTTCAAACAATCTATTGTCTCCGGCTAGTGGGAAGCCGATTGTTGTTCCGACGCAGGATATAATTTTGGGTATCTACTACATTACATCCATGCGTGACGGTCTCCAAGGAGAAGGTTCTCATTATAGAGACGAGGAGGACGTATTGTCCGCTTTGGATCATGGAGCTGTGAACATCAATTCAAAAATATATATAAAGAAGAATCCTGAGTGGGAATGTGAAACTATGAAGGACGGGAAATGGATAGAGACTTCTCCTGGACGTGTTCTTTTTAATTCGGCACTCCCCGCAGCACTTAGATTTATTAACGTAGCAATTAATAAAAGACAGATGTCAAAAATACTTGACTTTGCTTACGATAAAGTTGGTCAGGCTGCCATGGTTCACATGTTAGATGACATCAAAACTCTTGGTTATCACTGGTCAACAGCTAGTGGAATCAGCCTGGGCGTCAATGACGTTGTGGTTCCCGAAGAAAAGAAAGAAATTCTTGATGTTACGCTGGCTCATGAAGAAGAGTTAACAGAACAGTATGATTTGGGAATCTTGACAGAAGATGAATACATGCGCCAGAAGGATTTATTGTGGTCTGATTCAGGCAGAATAATAGCGGATAAAATAATGGATAAGATGGATGAAACAAATCCGCTGAGAATTATGGTTGACTCAGGTGCCAGAGGATCCAGAGGACAGGTTTCGCAGATGGCCGGTATTCGAGGCCTAATGGCAGACCCATCAGGTAAAATTCTTAGATATCCAATAGTTGCAAACTTTAAAGAAGGTCTAAATACGCTGGAATATTTTATTTCCACACATGGTGCCAGAAAAGGACTTGCAGACACAGCTCTTCGTACGGCTAAGTCTGGATATTTGACTCGTAGGCTCGTTGATGTTGCTCAAGATCTCATAATTATGGAAGAGGATTGTGGAACAAATCAGGGAATCGAAGTTCGTCCTCTCTTGCAGCAAGATGGAAAGGTCACCATATCTATGTCAGAGAGACTGGCAGGACGCTTAAGTTTAGAAGATGTTGAATATCCGAAGACAAAAGATAAGGCTGCTCATGAAGGATTGCTCTTAGAGAAAAATGAAGAGATAACGCACGAAAAAGCTAAACTTGTTGAAAGTCTCGGAATTACTTCAGTTTGGGTTCGTAGCCCATTAACATGTGCACTTAAGAACGGGATTTGTCGTTCTTGCTATGGTAAGGATTTGGCTTCTCGCAAACAAGTTGCAATAGGAGAAACCGTGGGAGTTGTTGCTGCACAGTCAATAGGAGAGCCTGGAACTCAGCTTACAATGCGTACTTTCCATACTGGAGGAGTTCGTCAGTTTACGGGGGAGGATATTACCCAAGGGCTTCCGAGAATTGAGCAGCTATTTGAAATTCGCAAACCCAAAAAAGTTGCAATATTAGCCGAAGTCGACGGGACATTGTTGGAAATCCGTGAGATGAACGGAAAGAAGAAACTGATTATAGCCGTCGAGGGTAAAGACGGTGAAGAAGAAAAAGTTTCTTATAACATACCGGCATCGCAGAACCTGCTCATGTCTATTACAGAGGGAGCAACAATAACCAAAGGCATGTTGCTTACAGAAGGATATATAGATCCTCAGCAGCTCCTTGATGTGGAAGGGCTTGAAGCTGTTCAACACTATCTGCTGGATGGCATTCAAGAAGTTTATAGATCTCAAGGTGTTTCCATAAATGACAAACACGTCGAGACAATACTGCGGAAAGTTGCCCCTGTTAACCGTGTACGCGTACTGGAAGAGGGGGACACCTCTTTTGTTTCAGGCGAACTGGTATTCAGAGACGACATTGAAGCAGCAGTAAACGAAGTGAGAGCGGGTAATGTTGAGTCTCTTGAGAAGTCATTTGACTTTCTTTCAGACTATAAACTTGTAGAATGGCCCATCAAGTCCTTAAAAGACAAAGATGAGAAGTTAGAAATTAACAAGGTCGCTCTTTCTGCGGCTCTTCAGCCAAGAGGAGCCTCCGGAGATATTATAGTGTCAGATGACAAGGGCGAAATAAGAATAATAATCGGAGACGCTACATTTAGAAGATCTATGGAAGGTCTTGAGCTTATTGAAGACTTTATAGATGAGGCAAAGGATATTGTGGTAGAGTCCGGTTCAAGATTGTCCTCATCAGATTTAACAAAAATAGTTTCTGCAGCACCTCAGCCTTTAAAAGTCAGAGATATCAAAGTGCTCGAAAGCAGTATAGATTCTGCATGGCTTGCCTCGGATGTGAAGGTTAAAGACAAGTTGCTTATTAAGTCTGATACTATTTTAGATGAAAAAACAATCAATATTTTGTGCAACGAAAACATTGATTCAATTAAGCTTTGGAGGTCTCCGGAACATCTAAACCTCGCAGATGCTATGCATCAAGTTATGATAGAGCACTATTTTAGCAAGCCTGTTGTCCAAGCATTTAACTCTCAGGGTGAAATTATCACAGACATATCGAATGTGATTGATGGATCTGTGGTACGCGGTCTTGTAGAGGGAACAATTTCTGGTATAGAGAGCAACGGTTCGATTATTACGAAAGAAAAAATCATCAGACAAGTGCTTACGGATAAAGCGGTTGGAAAGATATTGCTTGAACAAATAGTTGATTCCGAAGGAGAAGTTTTAGCAGAGCCGGGAACCGAAATTACCTTAGACATGTTAGACGAGATCTCTCGTGTTTCTTCTGACACTATTACTATACGTCCAAAACAGGGTGCTTCCGAATATAAACAACTTATTCAGAGAGTCTCTTTTGTAAGGCGTTTAAAAGAAGAGCCACAATGGCGCCCAGTTGTACATGGAATAACAAAGGCTGCACTTGCAACTGATAGTTTCCTCTCTGCAGCATCCTTCCAGCAGACGGCCCAAGTTTTGGCGGCGTCAGCTGTAAGAGGAGATGTAGACGAGTTGATGGGATTGAAAGAAAACGTAATAATAGGTCTTCTTATCCCAGCAGGAACAGGAATAGAGAAATATAAGAGCTTAGAGGTTTCTGATAGCTGCACAACAGTAGAAGCAACTTCAGAAGAGACAGCTGAGCTAAATTAAAGACACAGCAAACTAAGTAGTTTTACTGAAAAACAGTAATTTTCAAAAATATGCAGCGTATGCAGCAGTCATTATTGACAGGCACCGCATACGCTGTTATTATATCTCGGTGCCTTTGTGCACAGGGGGTGTTCTTGTGCCTTTAAATGAGCTTGCTTCGAGAGATAGAATTACAGGCTGTAACAGCGTTTTAAGGATGCTTAGGGCAGGCAAAGTGAGTAAAATTTTTCTTTCACGAGAAGCAGATCCTCTTGTTTTAGCGGAGATAATTAAAGAAGCTCAAAAAAATGCAATACCAATAGAATGGACCGAAAAATCATTGCAACTAGGGAGAGCCTGTGCCATTTCCAGAAAAACGGCAGCAGCTGGCCTCCTTAAAAAGTAGAAATAGACAATATAACTAGGAAGGAGGGAGCTTATTGCCGACAATTAGCCAACTTATTCGCACAGGAAGAGCAGATAAAAGACGTACATCGAAGTCACCTGCGCTGCAGGAGAACCCGCAGCGTCGTGGAGTTTGCACACGTGTATACACAGCTACTCCAAAAAAACCGAACTCAGCTCTTCGTAAGATAGCCCGTGTACGTCTGACAAACGGTTTCGAAGTTACCGCATATATACCGGGAGTCGGTCACAACTTGCAGGAGCACTCAGTGGTGCTTATTCGTGGTGGACGTATAAAGGACTTACCTGGTGTGCGTTATCACATAATTAGAGGAACATTAGATTGCAGTGGTGTTGAAAATCGCCGTCAAGCCCGTTCGCTCTACGGTGCTCGCAAGCCTAAATAGTAAACAGTAAAAGGGAGGTTTTGTTCTAATGTCAAGAAAAGGTCACATTAGAAAGAGAATTACTCCGCCCGATTCAGTCTACACGAGCCCTATAATATCAAAATTTATCAACTGTCTGATGCTTGACGGTAAGAAAAGCACAGCGGAAAAAATTTTGTATAGAGCACTGGATTTGGCAGGAGAGAGACTTAATATTGAACCATTTGAAGTTTTTGAAAAAGCAATGGAGAATGTCAGTCCTTTGGTAGAAGTTCGTCCTCGCAGAGTCGGAGGTGCAACATACCAGGTGCCTGTTGAAGTAAGGCCTGAAAGAGGACGTGAGCTTGCAATACGTTGGATAATAAGATATTCACGTGGGCGCAAGGGAATGCCTATGGTAGAACGTCTTGCTCGTGAACTTACTGATGCATGCAAGGCTGAAGGCGGTTCTGTAAAAAAACGCGAAGACGTACATCGCATGGCTGAAGCCAACCGTGCGTTTGCACACTACCGCTGGTAATTAATGAGACATAAAGTAAATAGGAAAATTTTTAAAGAAATGATTTGGTGGTGTTAAGATGCAAGCCCTTGACTTACACAATGTTCGAAACATAGGAATAGCCGCACATATAGATGCAGGTAAGACTACAACCACAGAACGTATTCTTTTCTATACCGGT
>JAAYFL010000002.1 GCA_012728235.1 Synergistaceae bacterium | reverse complement strand
CTTTCCTTGCGGACTATGCGCTAATCTTAGACGTGGTATTTTAGCAGATAAGGCTAACGAAATGGATTGCAATGTTGTAGTCCTCGGACACAATAAAGATGATGCAGCAGAGACGGTGCTACTTAATCTATTTTATTCGGGAAGGTTCAAATGTTTTCATCCCAATCTATACATGACCAGGACAAAGGTACGAGTAATACGACCTCTTATTCATGTTGAAGAGAATAGTATAGACAGTGAAGCAAAACGCCTTGCGCTTCCGATATATAAAACGTGCTGTCTCTACGAAGATAAATCGAAACGTAAATCAACAAAAGAGCTCATCGCACAACTTGAAAAACAAGCTCCAGATCTAAAAAGCAACATAATACACGCCTTAAAAAGCGTTAAAGACGATGAAATCTGGAAATAATATTCTTCGTATTGTCTATGTATCCCTTTGCTTGCAAAAGCTGAACAGTAATGCTGTCGCAATGCTGTCCAGTCAATTGTTTCAGCGTCTATAAGTAAGCAACTCCCACAAATCAATCCCTATGTTGAGTTTTTTAAAATAGAGAGTTGCTATATTTTCAAACTGTTTTAATTGTTCTTCAATTTACTATCAAACTTAGTCTATTGCTGTAAACTTTAGATAAGATCAACAAGATTCGGATTAAAAAAGTTCGGGCCCTTTAATACTTTGCCATCCTCGCGGTAAATAGGCTTGCCATCCTCACCAAGTTTACTCATATTACTAGCATATATGCGTTTCATTACCTCTTCTATATCTATGCCAAGAGCAAGAGCAGCCCCTACACTGACAACGATAGTATCTCCTATTCCATCTAGAATTTCCTTGTGGGCGTCTTTTCTTTCATCAAGCTTATTCTCTTCTGTTAATTTGACATAATCAGCCATCGCTTTGACAGTCTCATTAGCTTCTTCCTTGATAAGTCTGCTACGAAGCTCCATAAGGGCCTTCATCTCTTCAAAATCCATTCGTCCTAATTCTCCCTGTTTCTTTACAGGAAGTCCGTAAGTTTCATGAAAATCCTTAACCTGTATTACCCATTCGTTCATTAAGTATGCACTCCAGTTTAATAGTTCGTTTTTTCACATTTTGGTATATATAACAATAATTACACAAAACTTACCCACGTCAATGTGGCGGGTAAAGTTTGTTTGAATATAAACAATTAACGCTTTTTAGTTACGATTTCTCAATGCAAATATAACAGAAACCATATTTTAACTATCGAATAAAATTCGTCCTTATCTTCTCTTCATACGAAATAGGAATTGCGGTTTTTTCTCCTGCCAGATTCTTAAGTAACCACGCCATATTATCGCCTAAAGTTCGCATTATTTGCATACCCTCAAGGTCCCTCTTCGCTTCTTCAGGATTCGTACCATGTATATCATTCCAGTACTGAGAAGATACAATAGGCATATTGTTTATTGTGAAATATTTATTTAAACGATCAAAAGAAGAGATTGCACCAGCACGCCTACAACTTGCTATAGCAGCAGCTGGTTTATATTTATATCCGCTAGAACCTGCAAAGAACACTCTGTCTAGAAGAGCACATAAAACACCGTTTGGTCCTGCATAATATACAGGTGAGCCAATGACGATTCCATCTGCTGATGTGAATATATCGATCATATGATTACATGGGTCATCATCGTAAACACAACGTCCACCATTTTTACGACAAGTTCCGCAAGCAACACAGCCACGAACGGGATTTGTTCCTATCCAAAAAATTTCAGTTTCAATTCTATTCTTATGCAACGCACCAGCAACCTCAGAAAGCGCCGTAAATGTACAACCCTTTTCATGTGGACTACCATTTACCAATACAACTTTCATTTTTTAACCTCCTCTTTAAAATAATGTCTCTACTATATTTTAACATCGTTTAATAATTATTTAAAAGAAACCGCATTATAACTAACTAGTTATAATCTTTTTATTCTAATTTCTACATGCACATTGTGATTTTAATCAAGGCAAATTCATAATTAAAGGTATCATGTTTAACATTGTTTTATCACTTAAAGAAACCATGGCTCTTAGCGACAAATAATGTTTTACGGCAGGATAAATAATGTGAGTTTTCCCTGTGTTATATAGATTTATCCAATCAGAATTGATGATGTTTATTTTTATATTTGAAATTAACGTTTTTGAATGTGTATGAGAGAATGTTTTTTTGTTGTTTTAAAATTACTATTGGATTTAAATATTGTTTGTCATAAATAGCAATTTAATCTTTCAAAATACAAAACGTTACAGCCCGTCGTATGTTTCTCGACGGGCTGTAACGTTTTGCTATTTCTTTTTTTTCTTGGTTGCTTTTTTCACTGCAGGTTTTTTAGTCGCAGGTTTTGCCGGAGATGTTGTTGCAGGAATCTCTACTGTCTTCTCTCCTGCAGCAATTGCAGGTTTTGCAGCGGGGGTAGCTTTTACTGCAGGTTTGGACTTTGCTTTAGTCTTCGGGTTTGTTGCAGTTTTTGGCTTCGCTGCAGGAGTTTCTTTCTTTACT
>JAAYFL010000001.1 GCA_012728235.1 Synergistaceae bacterium | reverse complement strand
GTATAATACCTTAAAAACACCTGTTCTTTTACAAAAAACCTTGACGAATAAAAACTCATAGTTATTATATCTTCAGCGTTAAGAGAATAAGTAAAGGAAAAACCTGAATGTGGAAATGTCTATCATTAACATCCATCTTTGGGCCTTAAACTGTTCCCATATCGCAAGGAGGAAAAAATGCGAAAAATATGGAAGTTGCGGAGAATTTTTATTCCGCAGGTGACTGTTTTACTGATACTTTTGATATCGGTACTTTGCTCACCCACAGTCGGGTTTGGCAATACGCTCTCGTCTAAATTAGAAAATACAGGTGCCACAGAATTTGCAGAGATTTCAAAAATGACAGAAACGGCAGAAGTGGAACTTGAGGCAGAAGAAGAATTAGAAACTCAGGCAACTAATCCGCCACAAGAGGATATTGAAGTTAGAGTTGCCGATCTTGCCCCAGCGGTAAGAAATGCTTTAGCGAAAATGGGGCTAAATCCTGAACATATTGAATTATGGATAAAACAGCACCCTAAGACAACACTGGTTTATTTAAATAGTTTGTCTGAAGAAAAACAGAGTGAAGTAGCAAATGTAGCTCTCTTCATTCGTAAGGTAAACGGCCGAATTTCAAGAAGAGAAGCGTGGAGAGAAGCAAGTGCGCTTGTTTACTATAGTGATAAGTATAAGGTTCCCTCAGAACTTTCAGTTGGAATTGCAAAAACGGAAAGCCATTTCAACCCAGGTTCTGTAAGCAAGAAGGGTGCTATGGGCCCTATGCAGGTAATGTGGAAAGTACATCATGGAATGCTTAGCGCAAGAGGAATTGCTACAACCAAAGAGCACATGCTTGATCCTGAAAGAGGAGTAGAAGCAGGCATACTTATTTTATCGCGCTATATAGGAGCATATGGAACAGTTCAGAAAGCGTTAACCCGTTATTATGGTAAGTCTTCAAGCGTCTATTCAAATAAGGTAAATAGAAACATTGCTATGCTCAAAAGACATACAGATACAGTAAGCAACTAATTATCTTATCGAAGATTAACCTTTCATAATAACTAAATACGATACAGTAAAGCCGCTTCAAACAGAAGCGGCTTTACTGTATCTAATGTTATAGACTTACAGGGGGATAGCTTCCGATAAGGACTTTTCAAGCAGTCTATTTTCTTCTGGCAGTCCTATAGATATGCGAAGCATTTTTCTGCCTTGATATGTGAGTAAGCGAACCAAGATTCCCCTTTTTATAAGAAAACTGTATATATCTTCAGCATTTCCAACGAGTAGAAGCAGAAAGTTTGCGAAAGATGGGATGTACTTGATCTTTCTAGAATCAAGAAACTCACATAATCTTTCTTTTTCTTTTAGCTCTGTTTCTAAACTTTCGCTAATAAAAGCTCTGTCCTCTAGAGCGGCTTCCGCTCCCGCAGCGGCTATTTCTGTTACACAGTAAGGTTCTCTTACTCTATAAATGTATTTAAGAAGCTCAGGATCTGCAGCAATCCACCCTATTCGCAGTCCGGCAAGACCGTATATTTTGGAAAAAGTTCTACAAACTACAAGATTTGGATACTTATTGAGAAGAGAAAGAGCTGTACTGACCTTTCCACCCGAAAAATCTATATATGCCTCATCAAGTATAAATAAAGCTGTTTTTGGGGAAGCGTTTATTAATCTTTCTATATCATAAGGTGATGCAGCTGTGCCTGTGGGATTATTTGGATTGCAGAAAAAAACCATCTTTGTATTCTCATTTATTGCATCTATATGAGCATCAACATCAAGTTCGAATTTATCTGTCATTGGAACAAGAACAGGAGTTGCTCCCATGATCCTGGCGGTATCGGCATAAACAGAGAAAGTAAATTCTCCGCAGACAACTTCATCTCCCTTGTTTAGAAAAGCTCTGCCCAGCATTGTAAAAATAGAATCAAGCCCATTCCCTGTGAGAATTTGATTTTGATTAAGATTATATATAGAAGCAATTTTCTTTCTAAGAGAGCTGTTTCTGCTCTCGGGATATCGGTTCCCTCGCTTAAGCTCATCGCACATTGCGCTAAGAGCCTTTGGTGATACACCTGAATTATTTTCATTTGCATGCATTTTTAAGCAATCTTCCGGAATCACTCCGGGATTGTACTCTTTAAACTCTCTGATTTCAGGACGTGCTATATTTAAAAAAGTATCCTGCTCTTTATTCATCGAATCATCTCCTATTTGCAAAACGAGTAAACAGGTGCTATTATATATCCCATGCAAAAAACTATCAAGCTACTATTTTAACTAAGTAAAGTGATATAGTGCGAGGAGTTGTTAAATAATGAATAGAACACCCAAGGGGTGCAGTAATATTGGAGGGGCTACCGCGGCGAAGTTGGAGTTTTGTAGAAACAGCGCTATGGAATTATTTGCTTTTTATGGATACAAGCCCTTTAGTCCAGCAGAATTACAGCTTGTAGAGAGTGTTTGGGACAATGTTTCTCTGCCAAGAGCAAGACGTTTGATACCAGTGATGTCTCCCTTTGGAGAGCCCTGTTTTCTACGTGGAGACTTGACGCTTTCTGCTGTTGCTTTCCTTTCAACACACTTTAATAGCAATGAACGTCCTCTGCGTCTCTCCTATGCCGATCGGGTTTTCTCTGTTCCTGAACCTCCTAAAACAAATCTTGAAGAAAATCAAGTTGGTATAGAGCTCATTGGTTGGGAAAGCTCCGGAGCCGATGTTGAGATATGCGTTCTTTTATTCAAACTATTGGATAAACTTTCCATAGAGGATTCTGTTGTTGTATTTGGAGACGCATCAGTTGTCTCTCATATATTTAATAATCTGCCCGAAGATGCTGGTAAAAAACTAGTAGAAGCACTACAAGAGGGTTCATATACGTCATATATAAAAATTTTAAATGGGCTTAATGTTTCGGGAAATAAGGAGAGGCTCCTTACAGCATTGCCATCATTAAAAGGAAACATATCAGTAATTGACGAAGCCATGAAACTGTTAGATGAGCCTTCGGTATTGCTTCCTTTAAAACGCATTTGTTTAACTCTTTCGGAGCTGGGTTATGGAGATAGAATTAGAGTGGATCTTTCTTTTGTCAGGGATCTCGGATATTACAGCGGCCCAATTTTTAATGCTTACTCTTCAACAAAGGGAAGTTTGTTGGGAGGAGGCGGGCGTTATGATGGACTTTTGACAAAGCTTGGAATAGAAGGACAAGCAGCAGGTTTTGCACTCAACCTCAAGGATCTTGCAGCTGTTTGTGTCGACGGTTCTCCCTCTCCCACGATAATGCTTTGGTGTGGAAGCGCCCAGAACGTAACAGAAAGTATGAATTATGCTGACAGCCTCCACAAAAAAGGGATTTCATTTGAACTAAGTTGGAATGAGGATAAAACCGAGTCTATTAGAATAGCAAAAACCAGAGGATATGACTGGTGGATAGATTGTCAAAGTAAAGAAGCAATCTTTTTAAAAAAGGAAGAAAAGATGAAGTTAACAGAATTTGAAGGGCAGGTGTTTACATGTTAACATTTGCCGTTCCCACAGGGCGCTCTCTCGCTCATGCGATAGAACTTTTTGAAGGTTCCGGGCTTCCTGTTGAGAAGTTGAAGAATGCTGGTCGTAATCTTGTCATAGAGGAGGATAATTTTCGATATCTTCTTTCAAAACCTGCGGACGTTCCGGCAATGATTTACTATGGAGTAGCAGATCTTGCACTTGCAGGCAGCGATGTAATAGAAGAGACAGAAATTGCACTAACTGAACTGCTTGATACCGGTCGTGGTAAATGTGTAATGGCTATAGCTGGACCTGCTTCTATCGCAGATAAGTTTCAAGGAGATATCAGCGAGCTTATGGGGCTTAAAGTTGCAACAAAATATACTGGTATCGCCGAAAGGACTTTTGCATCGTGGGGAGTCCAGATAAAGATACTAAAGTTAAATGGTTCTGTTGAACTTGCTCCGGCACTTGGTCTTAGCGACTGTATATTCGATATTGTAGAGACAGGAGCAACTTTGAGAGCAAATGGTCTTACTGTAATCAAAGAAACAGCTTCCGTTTCTCTGCGTCTCATAGCAAGTCGGGGAGCGGTGCAGATGAACTGGAATTCTATGTCAGAAATCGTAGAATCTATCGATAGATATGTAAAAGATAGCAAAAAGACGTTAGAATAATTGTTGTTATTTTATTAATCCACGAAGATGACAAACGATTAGAAGTACAATTTACAAAATAAATCACAAATTCGCTCAGAGGAGATGGCATAAATGAAAACGGAGATTATACGTAATACTTCAGAGACACAGATATCACTTACTCTTGAATATCCGGGAACGGAAAGAGAGATAGAAACAGGCTGTGGTTTTTTAGATCATATGCTTAATTTAATGTGTCACAGAGCTGGATTTGGAATAGTATTAAAGGCTAAAGGCGATGTAGAAATAGACTTTCACCACCTTACAGAAGATATCGGCATTGCATTAGGGCAAGCACTTCGCGTTATTGCAAAAGAGAGTGCTCCAATAAATAGATATGCATGGTGCATGCTGCCTATGGATGGCTCTTTGGCACGCGTGGCTCTTGATTTTAGTGGTCGTGGTGGAGCCTTCTTTAAAGGTTCCTTCCCTACAGAAAGATGTGCTGATTTTGATTTAGAGCTGGTTTTTGAATTTTTTCAGGCATTGGCGCGAGAGGGAGCCATCACTTTACACATAGGAATATTGGAAGCAGACAATTCTCACCATGCTGCAGAAGCTATATTTAAGGCCGTTGGTGTTTCGCTTAGACAAGCTTTGCTCACCACCGCAATTGATCCAAGCACAAAGGGACTTTGGCTTTGATCTTATTCCCTGCGATAGACCTTTATGAGGGGAAGGTTATTCGACTCTCTGAAGGAGATTTCTCTCGCAAATCATATTATGAGCTATCTCCTCTTGATTCTGCTAAAAAAATACAGGCTTCTGGGTGTGATTATATACACATAGTTGATTTAGAGGGTGCAAAATTAGGAGAACCGTGCCATTTAAAAGTCTTAGAAGAAATAGCGTCCCTTGGAATGTTCACGCAATACGGAGGAGGTCTTCGTTCTCAGAACTCCATAAAATCTGCCATTGATTCAGGGGCGAACAGAGTAATGATAGGGAGCCTTCTTTTTAAAAACTCTGATATGCCAACCACTATTTTCGCTGAATTTGGCTCTGTGGCTATGCCAGCTATTGATATAAAGAAGGGGAAAGTTGTCCATTCCGGTTGGCTGGAAAATACTGAGCATACACCTGAAGAGGCAATAAGCACCCTAAAAAAAGTCGGATTTACCGTCTTTTTAGTGACGGACACTGAGCGTGATGGCATGATGAGTGGAATTAGATCAGATCTTTATACACCCCTTGTTGGAGAGGGGTATGAAATAGTCGCCGCAGGTGGGATTACAACTACGAAAGATATTAATACTCTTGCTGAAATTGGAGTAAGTGCCGCTGTAGTTGGGAAAAGCCTTTATGAGGGTGGAATGACCTTAGAGGATGCTCTCGCTGCCGCGAAGCTTAAAGGAGAATAGGATATGAAAATTGACCTAAACCAAATAAAATTTGATGAAAAAGGACTGGTACCGGTCGTCGTACAGGATGCAATAAGTGCAGAGATTTTGATGGTTGCATGGGCAAACGCCGATTCTCTGCAATTGACTGCGGAATCAGGAGAGTTAGTACTATGGAGTCGTTCTCGTCAAGAGTTATGGCACAAGGGAGAAACTAGCGGAAACACTATGAGCTTGATTGAAATGCGTATTGACTGTGACGGAGATACGCTTTTGGCTGTTGTAACTCCAGCAGGACCGGCATGTCATACCGGAGCCCGCAGCTGCTTTTTTAAAACACTTTTTGGTAAAAAGAATTCCACGGAGGGCACTTTCTTAGGTCGTCTTTGGTACTACTTAAATAAGCGTAAAAATGATTCAATAGAAGAAAGCTATACTGCTAAGTTGTTGGCAAGAGGCAAATCACGAGTAGCTCAAAAAGTTGGAGAAGAAGGTGTTGAGACAGCTCTTGCCATTGCCACCGGAGATGATGACGGATTTTGTTATGAAGCTGCTGATTTACTCTACCATCTTCTTGTTGGCTGCATTGCAACGGGAGTTCCCCTTGACTCAATTTTAAGGGAGCTATCATCTCGCCATAAAGAAGAATAAAGTATAATTACTTTTTAGTTATTAAACACTTAATTCTGTAAAAGCATAAAGGTAAATTGGTTTGTGTTTTTTAAATATCGAGGAGGCAAAATGGTAAAAATAAAGAGAATTATTCCCTGTTTAGACATAAAGAACGGGCGCGTCGTCAAGGGAGTAAACTTTGTCAACTTTCGTGATGCAGGCGATCCGGTTGAATGTGCTAAAGCGTATCAGGAAGCTGGTGCAGATGAAATAGTCTTTCTTGATATTTCTGCAACACAGGAGAGGCGGGACACAGTAACAGCTCTTGTGGCCAAGGTTGCAGCGAACCTTTCTGTGCCATTCTCGGTCGGAGGTGGAATTCGCAGTCTAGATGACATAAGAAAAATCCTTGATGCTGGAGCCAACAAAATTTCCATAGGTTCTGCTGCGTTAGAGAATCCCGAATTAATAACAGAAGCAGCAAAAGCATTTGGGAAAAATTCCATCATTGTCGCTATCGATGCAAAGAATGACTCCTGCGGCAGCTGGGAAGTTTATGCGTCGGGAGGACGAAAGGCAACCGGAATTAACGCAATAGAGTGGGGAATTGAAGCTGAACGTCGCGGCGCCGGGGAAATCCTACTTACAAGTATGGATAGAGATGGTACAAAATCGGGATATGATTTAGCTCTGACCGCAGATTTAAGCTCTAAGATTAAAATTCCTGTTATAGCGTCAGGTGGTGCGGGAAATTACGAACACTTTTACGATGCTCTTACAGTTGGAAAGGCGGATGCAGTTCTTGCGGCGTCTCTCTTCCATTTTAATGAGATTCCTATTCCAAAACTTAAAGAATATCTCAGAGGCAAGGGAATTCCGATAAAATAAAGAGCAATGTAAAAAATAGTAAATCCAGATTATCTTAATAAAAAAAATAAAAATGAGCCCCTACGTTGAAATTAGGAGGCTCATTTTTATTAAAAGTTCTATTTTTTTAGTCGTAATCGTGCTGCATTAGCGTGAGCTGACAACCCCTCATTCTTCGCCATTAAATCGGCTAATGGAGCCAAATTCGAAATGCCTTCTGGGGTAATGCTCTGAAATGTACAGACTTTGAGGAAGGTCAAAACGGAAACTCCACCGGTATATCGTGCGGCTCCCATTGTCGGGAGAGTGTGGTTCGTTCCTGCGACATAGTCACCAAAAACTTCTGCGGCTCCCTCTCCGATAAATAATGAGCCATAGTTGCGTAAAAGTGGCTCTATACTATCTGGGTCTGAAATATTTATTTCTAGATGTTCCGGAGCTAAGTTGTTTGCAATATCCGCCGCTTCTTTCAGAGAATCGGCAATGATTATCTGTCCGTTGTTTTCCCAAGAAACAGCCGCAACAGGTGCAGTGTCCAGTTCTTTTAGTTGTTTTGCTATTTCTTCTTCTACCCTTTTTGCAAGGTTTTCAGAAGTAGACACGAGAATACCGATTGCGTCGAGGTCATGTTCTGATTGCGCCAATAAATCCGCAGCAATAATGTCGGCTCTTGAATTCTCATCAGCAATAATAAGGACTTCACTCGGTCCTGCTATAAAATCTATTCCTACTTTTCCATAGACTTGACGCTTGGCTTCCGTAACATATTTATTGCCTGGCCCTACGATCATAGTCACAGGGTTGATGCTTTCTGTTCCATATGCGAATGCTGCAATCGCCTGTGCCCCGCCAACCGCATAAATCTCATCTACTCCTGCGATACTGAGAGCGGCAATTGTTGTGGGGTGTGGTAGAGAACTTCCTTGCATAGGAGGAACAGTTGCACAAACTCTGGGAACTCCTGCAACTTTTGCAGGAATAGCTAACATTAACGCCGAGGAGAATAAAGGATGGCTGCCACCGGGGACATAACAACAACAAGAGTCCACAGGAATCACCTTGTGTCCCAAGAAAACCCCGGGAGATGTCTCGAGAGGCCCGACGGGGTTCAAGCTGTTAGCTTGAAGTTCCGCAAATCGCTTTATATTTTTTGCAGCTCTTTTTATTGTTTCAAGCAATTCTTCGGAAATAGAGTTGAACGCTTTTTCGATATCCGAAGGAGACACTCTAAAAGAGTTGGTATGAGCTCCCCCGAATTTTACGTTATATTCATTGAGAGCTTTGTCTCCATTGTTTTGCACCGTCTCAATAATTTCGTTTACGGTAGAAATTAGGGAGGAAGACTCTTCTGCTTTAATTTTTTTTGCTTCCTTGTATATGTACATATTAAAATCACTCTCAATCATACTGTTATTTAATTAGGTTAAAATAACATTAGGAACACGCTGTGTCAATGAATTAAAACCTTGTTGACATTTATAAAACACTGTAAAAATTAAAATTTAATAAGAGTTGCAGACTTAAAATGTTCAAAAAACAAGTATTACATTTGTAGTAAAAAGTCAATATCCCTTGTCGTGGCGCAAAAATTTGATAATTAACATTTGAAAAATAGTTTTATAATTCTTTTGGTTATGTTAGAATTATGCTTTATTTATCAGAAGTTCTTTTCTAAAAAGGAGACTTATGGTCTCTGTCTATGTCCTGCATATAGAATACTGTGACTTGTACCACTTATACATTTGGGGAAAGAGGCAAGATAGAGATGTCGTCACCAAGTGCAAAGAAATTCTTGAACGAATTATTAACGGATCCATCTTTTTTATTAGAAATAGCGGAACAGTCTGAAGAGAAAATAGCTCCTGCCCTAAGACAAGCGGGATATACTTTCAATTCAAAAGAAATAGATGACTTAATATGTGATGAGTTCTACAATATAAAAGATAAACTTCATTTAGGAGACGGAGACGTAAGAGATATAATCATGCAAAAGTGGGGCAGATATATGTCATAAGAAGTGTGTAGAGCAAAGGTTCTTTTCTAAAATTATTCCTTACAATAAGACAATTTTATTTTATTTGAGAAGGTGTTAAACTGGTAAAGTTATTGAGGGCAAAATTATCATTCAACCCTTGATAAATGTTTCATTACTGTATTAGTTAAGCTAAAAGAAATTTGAAATAGCTCAAGGAGGAAAAATACATGAAGCTTTCATCGTTCTGGGGAGGAGTACATCCTCCACAGGAGAAGGAATTAACGGAGAACAAAGAAATCGAAAAATATTTGCCTTCGGGTGACTTAATTTTTCCGATGGCACAAAATCTAGGGGCTATCTCCCAACCTTTGGTAAAAAAAGGAGACTCTGTTCTTGTAGGGCAAAAACTTGGCGATTGTGACGCTTTTGTTTCAGCCCCTGTTCTTTCAAGCGTTTCCGGCACAGTAAAAGAAGTCGGAATGAAAATGACTACAGCAGGGTTGTTGGAGATAGCGGTAGTTATCGAAAATGATGGAAAATATGAAAAAGATGCTTCTTGGAAACCCCTGACAAATCATGAAAACATTGATCCAAAAGAATATATTGCACGCATAAGAGAGGCTGGAATTGTGGGATATGGAGGAGCCACCTTCCCTACAGCGGTAAAATTAACTCCGCCCGACCCCCAAAAAATTAAATGGCTCATAATTAACGGAGCTGAATGTGAGCCCTTTATAAATTGCGACAACAGGCTCATGATTGAAGAACCTACAAAAATTATCAAAGGGCTTAAGCTTTTAATGAGGCTCTTCCCTAATGCTGAAGGAATCATTGGTATAGAAAATAACAAACCAGAAGCTATAAAAGTTATGGAAAATGAGATAAAAAATCAAAATGGGTACAAAATATCAGTAAGTCCTCTTAAAGTTAAATACCCTCAAGGATCAGAAAAAATGTTAATAGAGGCGATAACGGGCCTTGAATATCCTGTTACTGCACTTCCCGCTGACATTGGATGCATTGTCTTAAACGTACGTACAGTTCATCAGATATATGAAGCAATAGCAGAGGGAACTCCCTCTACGACTCGTATTGTAACTGTTACAGGAGATGCTATTAAAACCCCCAAAAACATACTTATGCCATTGGGAACTTCTGTATCTGAACTTATAGAATTTTGTGGAGGGTTCAAAGAAGAACCCGCTAAAATAATTTCAGGAGGCCCCATGATGGGGGTGACGCTTCGTTCAATCGACGTTCCCGTCGTGAAAAGCACATCTGGCATTCTTGCTCTAACAAAAAAATCGGCCTATATCGGAGAAGAAACAGAGTGCATCCGTTGCGGTCGTTGTGTAGACGTATGTCCGATAGGTCTTTTGCCAAACACTTTAAACAGAATAGTCCTTCTTCGTGATTACGAAGCATTTGAGGCAAATGGCGGTCTTAACTGTACAGAGTGCGGCTCCTGTTCATACATTTGTCCTGCCAACCGACACCTAACTCAAACCTTCCGAGACGGAAAGACAACCGTAATGGCATTGAAGAGAAAGGCGGCCAAAAATAATGGATAAAAAACTTTTAGTACTATCAAGTTCACCCCATATTCATGCGGGACAAGACACACAAAAAATAATGCTTTGGGTGCTCGCATCATTGGTACCTTCTGGTCTAGCAGCGGTTTATTTTTTTGGACTACGCGCCTTTGCACTGATGGCAGTCTGTGTGATTGCATGCCATCTTTCTGAATTAGTCTGGCAAAAGCTGGCAAAACAAAAAATATCAGTCAATGATTTTTCGGCAGCAGTTACTGGGCTATTGCTCGCTTATAATTTGCCTCCAACCATGGAATACTGGAAGGCTATTCTGGGATGCATTTTCGCGATAATTGTCGCCAAGCAATTTTTTGGCGGCATTGGGTGTAATATTGTAAACCCGGCGCTTGCAGGGCGTGCCATGATGGTGGTTAGCTGGCCTGTAGCTATGACAACATGGACAATAGATGGAGTTTCTAAGGCGACTCCTCTAGCTCTCATAAAGCTTGGGAGCGAAACTGTTGGCGGAGTCAGCATGGGAATGCCGCTAGGTGCAGAGCTTCCATCTTTTTATGATCTCTTCATCGGAAATGTTGCCGGCTGTTTAGGAGAAACATCCGCACTGGCTCTATTGATAGGATTTGTTATCCTCCTTTATAAGGGAATAATTAAGTGGCAAATTCCTGTTGTTTATATCGTAACAGTCGGGATTTTAACCTCTCTTTTTGGTAGACCCGGATTTTATGAAATGTTTGCGGGAGGTCTTCTTATTGGAGCCATTTTTATGGCAACCGACTATACAACTTCTCCGATGACAACGAAGGGGCAAATCATATTTGCTTTTGGCTGTGGACTCCTCACATCTCTCATAAGAACTTTTGGCGGATATCCGGAGGGAGTTTCTTTTGCAATACTGATTATGAACGTAACAGTCCCTTTGATAGATAAGTTTACTACACCTCGTATATTTGGGGAGGCTAAATAAAATGGGCAAATCACTAAGACTCCCTCTCGTTCTTTTGCTTATAACAGCCGTTACAGGTGCTATTTTGGGCGTAGTTTACACGATAACACTTGAACCGATTCGTCTTACAAAAGAACGCGAGCGTCAAGAAGCTTTAGAAATGACCTTACCAGGAGCAACTGAGTTTAAAACCTTAAAAATTGGTACAGATCCAAAGGGAACTATCAGTGAAGTTAATGTAGGCTCTTCTTCTAATGAACTTGTTGGTTATAACTTCACCGTTTCATCCAAAGGCTATGCGGGAAACATAGAAATGGTAGTTGGAATTGGAAAAGAAGGAGAAATTAAAGGAATAAAAATACTGGCTCAAACTGAAACGCCCGGACTCGGAGCGGAAGCTGCGAAGCCAAAATTTTTGGATCAGTTTAAAAGCAAAACGGTAGATAAATTTAAGGTTACAAAGATACCCTCCGAAGAAGTTTCCGATATTCAGGCAATTTCAGGAGCAACGATAACATCGGATGCAGTTATAGTCGGAGTTAATGATGCAATTAATTTCTGGAACAACCATTTTAAAGAGGAGGGTAAAGAGTAATGAGTAATCCTCTCAAATTAATTAAAAACGGGATTTTTATAGAAAACCCTATATTTGTATTTCTTCTGGGCATATGTCCAACATTGGCCACGACCTCAAGCGCAACGAACGGTTTTGGCATGGGAATCGCAGCGACTGCAGTCCTAATGGGATCTAATGTTGCAATATCGGCTATTCGTAAAATAATTCCGGATGAGATTCGCATTCCGGCCTATATTGTTGTAATTGCAGGTTTTGTAACGGTTATACAGCTATTAATCTCTGCATACGCGCCAACGCTTGATAGGTCTTTGGGAATATTTATACCTTTGATAGTTGTAAACTGCATTATTCTTGCACGAGCAGAAGCCTTTGCCTCAAAAAACGGAATAATAGATTCACTGTTTGACGGGTTAGGCATGGGGCTCGGTTTTACCCTAAGTTTAACATTTATAGGCAGCATCAGAGAGCTTCTCGGTAACGGGACAATATTTTCCCTCCCTATTATGCCGTCAGCTTACCAACCGGCTTTGCTTTTCATTTTGGCGCCGGGAGGTTTTATCACACTAGGCATTCTTATTGCACTTTTTAAAAATATTCAGATCAGAAAAGAAGAGTGCAAAACTGGAGATGAGACTTCCTATGATGGGTGGGAAGCCTTGAGTGGTTGTGAAGGCTGTGGATTAAGCGCAGTTTGTGGCAGTGCAGCTCTCTCTGCTGCAGAAACAGAAGAAAATAAGGAGGTTGACGCATAATGATGTCTCTTCTTGCTCTCTTTATATCAGCTATCTTCGTTAATAATATTCTTTTGTCACGTTTCTTGGGCTGTTGTCCTTTCTTGGGAGTGTCAGGAAAGCTTGATACTGCAAAGGGTATGGGGGTAGCCGTTATTTTTGTTACGGTAATGGCATCTCTGATGACTTGGGTAGCTTATGAATTTATCCTGGTTCCTTTGGGACTAGAGTATCTTTACACACTTTCATTTATATTGATAATTGCTGCTTTGGTTCAATTTGTAGAAATCGTATTAAAGAAAATACAACCGAAACTTTATAAATCTCTCGGTATTTTTCTTCCTCTTATCACCACAAACTGTGCGGTTCTCGGTGTCGCAGTTTTAAACATGAATGAGGGGTATTCGTTGCTCCAGTCGCTTGTTCATGCATTGGGTGCATCCGTCGGCTTTTTATTAGCCATCATTCTTATGGCCGGTATACGCGAACGAATAGAGGCAAACAAGAATATACCAAAATGTATGCGCGGACTTCCAATAGCGCTAGTTACAGCTGGACTCATGTCAATAGCATTCATGGGTTTCATAGGCATAATAGAGTAGGAGGCAGATGAAATGACCGAAATTTTTTATCCGGTATTCATAATGGGTGGGCTTGGGCTCGTGTTTGGAGCTCTACTTGCCTTTGCTTCAGTTAAGTTTTTTGTTCCAGTTGATGAGCGCCAGACGGAGATTAGAGAGATTCTACCCGGCGCAAACTGCGGAGCATGTGGTTTCCCTGGATGCGACGGTTTTGCTGAAGCGCTCGTGGAAGGGGTTTCTGAGGTTTCTAAATGTGCTGTGGTAAGTGCAGCGATTATAGAAGAAATTGCTTCTATTCTGGGAGTATCGGCTAA
Organism: Synergistaceae bacterium; assembly: GCA_012728235.1. Classification (NCBI taxonomy): domain Bacteria; kingdom Thermotogati; phylum Synergistota; class Synergistia; order Synergistales; family Synergistaceae; species Synergistaceae bacterium. The sequence continues at coordinate 5,783 of JAAYFL010000001.1, read as the reverse complement.
TGCTGAAGAACCCAAAGTGGCGTTTCTTAAATGCAATGGTTCCACTGACAAAGTCGTACAAAATTGCACTTATGAAGGGGTTATGGATTGCCGCCAGGCAGCGGTTATTCCAGGAAATGGTCCCTCTTCTTGCTCCTATGGTTGCCTTGGGCTCGGCACATGTGAAGTAGTTTGTCCATTTGATGCAATACACATTGAAAATGGTTTAGCGGTAGTGGATATTGAGAAGTGTGTAGGATGCGGAATTTGTGTGGAACAGTGTCCACGAGAAGTCCTTCTTCTGATTCCGAAAAGTGCTAAGGTACAGGTGGATTGCAACTCTCCGCTCAAAGGTCCTGATGTCAAAAAATCATGCTCTGTCGGTTGCATAGGCTGTACTATCTGTGTGAAAGCTTGTCCTGTTCAGGCAATAGAGATGGTAGAGTCGGTTGCAGTAATAGATCCGTATAAATGCACCAACTGTGGGATTTGCGCGACCAAATGTCCGGTTAAATGTATTTCAGACAGAAGGCCACAAGAATTACGAGAGAAAATTCCCGTTGCATAACGTGTTGTAGGGAGTCTATACATAATAAAAGGGGAGCGTCTTAAACGCCCCCCTTTTTATTATGCAACTTCACGTTTTTAAGAGAACTTATTTTTTGTACTCTAAAGCAAGTTTTGCAAATGCGGGAATGGACTTTTTTATCTGATCAGTGCGTACGCAATAGGAAATACGTACATAACCGGGACAACCAAAACCATCCCCTGCAACCAGCAAAAGTTCATGTTTTCGAGCTCTCATGCAAAATGCTTCTGCATCATCTTCCAAGGCTTTGATAAACAGATAAAAAGCTCCATCCGGTTTTACGCAGCTATAACCCAACTCACTGAGCTCCTTATATAATATATCTCTGTTTTCCTTGTACACAGAGATATCGGAAGTTTTATTTACGCACTCAGCAATAGCCTTTTGAAAAAGACTTGGTGCGCAGACATAACCTAGTGCGCGACCTGCGCCACAGACTGCTGCATACATATCTTCGGAATTGACCATTTCAGGTGAAACTGCAATGTAGCCGATACGTTCTCCCGGAATTGAAAGTGATTTACTATAAGAGTAAGAGACCATGCTATTTTTATAATGATTTATGATGTATGGAACTTCGATATCATCGTAAATAAGCTCTCTGTATGGCTCATCAGAAATAATATAAATAGGGTGTCCATATGCCCTTTCCTTTTTTGATAGTATTTCACACAGAGAAAGAATTGTTTCTTTGGAGTAAATGGCGCCAGATGGGTTATTCGGTGAGTTTATAATTATTCCTTTGGTTCTCTCATTTATAGCTTCCTCAAACTTATGCAGATCTATTTGAAAGTTTTTTATGTCGGGTGGAATAATGACCGCCTTTGCACCAGCTGTTTCCACAAAGACCGTATATTCAGGAAAATATGGTGCAAAAATTATAAATTCATCGTCGGGGAGGGTCATAGCTTTAATCGATATGGTTAAAGCCGCTGCCGCGCCGGAAGTCATATAAATGTTTTCTGGAGAAAGAGAAGTGCTAAATTTTTCATTTATGTTATCTGCAATCTTTTTTCTTACTTCAAGATCTCCCTGCGCGGAGGTATAGCTGTGCAACTGTGTAGGATCAGACTCTTTTAACAGGGTAAGCAATACGTTTTTTAGATATTCTGGAGCGGGCACATTTGGATTGCCTATGCTGAAATCAAAAATATTTTCAGCTCCTATTTCTCCGGCTCTTTTTTTCCCATATTCAAAAATCTCTCTTATAACAGAGCGTTTTTTACCAAGATTAAGCATCTTTTCAGACAGCAAGACAATTCCTCCAATTTGAATAAGCTTTATTAAGAGCTAAGAATATCATTATATAGCCTTCAAACACAACTTCTCAAAATTTATAAAAAGAAAATTCCCATTATTCCGCAAAGTAAAAGTAAAATGTGTGGGTTTTCTTTGAAAATTCTAGAATAATTAAATAATAAGAGTGCAGCGCAAAAAAGCATAATTGCAACACTTCCATTTTTTAGTGTGGCACTTAAAGGAACTATCAGTGAAAGGGATAGAAGTCCCGACACAATAGGTCGTAAAAGCAGTTTAAATTTGTTGCTGCTTTCTGCTGAGATTTTCTTAAGGAAAAATAAAAGTATCCAAAGCGTAGAAAGAGGAACGATAATAATTGAAAAAGTAGAAACTAAAGAGCCGAAAAACCCGCACTTCATAAAACCTACAAACGTTGCCGCATTTATTGATATCGGACCTGGTGTTACTTGTGACAAAGCTATTAGTTGACTAAACTGATCCGTGGAAAGCCAACCATATTTAGCGACGAGCTGGTACTCGATAAGCGGAAGAGAGGAGAGTCCGCCACCGAAAGTTCCAATGCTAACCTGTGCAAAGGCAGAAAAAAGTGCTAAGAGTTCTCTCATTTAGATATCATCCTATCTTTGGCGAATTGTACTGATAAGACAATGGCCATTGCAAATAGTGGATGCATAGAGAATTTCCATATCAACGCGATTGTCAAAAGATACGGCACTACATTCCACCATTGAGAAGAGAGTGTGTTTTTTACGTTATTAAAAACAACAACAACAATAATAGCTCCTGTGCCCGCAAGGACCCCTCTAAAGAAACCTTGTACATAAGAACATTCCGAATATTTAAGCACGAAAGGGCTGAGTAATAACACTATAAGGAAAGGAGGTAAAATAGCCCCCAGCACGGAGACAAATCCACCAAGAATCCCTCTGTAATGTTTACCTATAAGCCAAGATATAGACGCAGTGATGGAGCCTGGCATAAAAGCAGCCAAGCTTACCATATCGGCAAATTCTTCCGGGTTGATGTTTTTGCGTTTCTCTTCTTCCATTTGTACCATACTGAGAATTACCAGCCCGCCGCCGAAGGTTATAATGCTTATTCTAAAAAAGAAAAAGAAAAGTTCAAAAAGAGTCATTCCGAATCACTTCTTTCGTAACTGCAAAGAGTTAACATGCCATTCTAGTGTAACACTCTTCTAAAATCAAATATAGTCTTATAATCTTAGATATTGTCCCCATATTGGTGTTTTATAATACACGGTGTAAAATGTATTAAACGTTCCACCATTAAAATGAAGGAGTGATTTTTTTGTCTTGGTTTGAAAAGCAATTTAAGCTCAAAGAGAATAACACAGATGTTAAGACAGAGATTCTTGCTGGGATTACCACGTTTATGACAATGGCGTATATTGTCTTTGTCTCCCCAGATATGCTCTCTAAAACAGGCATGCCATTCGGAAGTGTTTTAACTGCTACATGTTTAGGAGCCGCCATAGGAACTTTTTTAATGGCGATACTGGCGAACTATCCATTTGCTCTTGCTTCAGGCGTCGGCCTTATTCCATTCTTCACCTTCTCAGTTGTTATAGGGATGGGGATCCCGTGGCAAACAGCGCTTACAGCGGTCTTCATCGAAGGAATATTTTTTATCATTTTGACTTTAACCAGCATAAGAGAAGAAGTAGTCAACTCCCTTCCAAAAGCATTAAAAATAGGTATCGCGTCTGGTATTGGCCTTTTTATTACTTTTATAGGCTTGCAAAATGCCGGCATAGTTGTAAAAAATGATGCAGTTCTCGTTTCTATTGCCAGCTTTAAGTCCAACCTTCCGGCAATTCTTGCCCTTGCCGGTTTGATTCTCATGGTGGCACTGGAAGTCAAGAAAGTTCGTGGTGGGATCCTTATAGGTATAGCGGCAGTTACCATCGTTTCTATTCCACTTGGAATCACACAAATGCCGACCGCGATATTCTCTATGCCTCCATCAGTTGCTCCTATTTTCTGGAAAATGGACTTTTCAGGAATTATGAATCTTAATTTCTGGGTAGTTGTTTTTACATTTTTCTTCGTTGACTTCTTTGATACGGTCGGTACTCTTGTTGGAGTTTCAAGCCGTGCGAAAATGTTGGATAAGGATGGGAAATTGCCAAGAGCGACACAAGCTCTTATGGCAGACGCAATTGGTACAGTGGCAGGAGCAGTCTTAGGAACTTCAACAGTTACAACATACATTGAGAGTGCAAGTGGAGTGGAACAGGGAGGCCGTACAGGACTTACCGCGCTCACAGTCGCATTTCTATTTATTCTCGCAATGTTTTTCCACCCCCTTATTTCAATTGTTCCTTCTTGTGCAACTGCACCTGCTCTTATAATGGTTGGTTGCTACATGATGATGGGCTTTCAGGATATGTCGTTTACTGACTGGACAGAATTTTTCCCTGCTCTTATTGCATTCTTTATAATGCCATTTGCATACAGCATTGCAGCCGGGATTGAATTTGGTATAGTCAGTTTTGTTGTAATAAAGGTCGCTACAGGGAAATATAAAGAGATTAAATGGATTATGTACGTATTGGCAATTCTATTTATCCTAAATCGTGCATTCTTGTAAGTTGATTTTTATGATTTTTAAAAATTAATAGCAATTAAGTTAAGAGAGAATATCAGAGCGTCGTACGCCATTCTCTCTTAACTTTTTCAAAACCAAGTCAAAAATGCCTCTTATTCTCTATAATATTGTTTAACACAATTAAATTTTAGGAATGAAAAGAATGACAGAGAACAATTTATCCAGCTACAAAAGCAGAATACTTAGATTAACCTTCGGACTGCTTCTCTATTCGGTGGGGCCCTATCTGAACATTCAGTCCGACATAGGGCTCGCTCCATGGGAGGCCTTTAGCATCGGTATTTCAAATATAACAAACCTCACATATGGAGCAGTGCATCAAATAACAGGCCTTATAATTTTATTTTTTAATAACTCATTAAAGGAAAAAATAGGTATTGGCACCCTATTAAACATATTTTTAATTGGTTTTTTTGTGAATTTATTTCTGTCATTGGGGATAATCCCTAAAGCCACAAGTTTTTCAACGGGCTTAATCATGTTACTTATAGGACAAATATTTATAGCATTCGGAAGCTACTACTACATCGGTAGCGGATTAGGCAGCGGTCCTAGGGACTCACTAATGATTGCCCTTGGCAAAGCACTTCCTAAAGTTCCTATAGGGGTTGTCAGAGGCATTGTTGAAGGCAGTGCTCTTTTAATAGGATGGTTATTGAAGGCAAAAATCGGCGTAGGTACAGTGATTGCAGCTTTTGGCGTCAGCTTTATCATACAGCTGACCTTTGATTTCTTACATTTTGACGTAAAAAAGATTGAGCATGAAAGCTTTTTCTATACAATAAACCAATTTATAAAATTTATAAAAAATAAAAAAGTTTCGAAATAAGAGGAGAGTTCGATTGTTTTTACGCCGTGAAACTTTTCTCAAGTGTTGATACAAAGGTAAAATAAGCTATAATATAAACATTGTTTAGATATTAAAACAAACCTTTTCTTTTCGTTTTCACATCTCGCTCTTTCGAAAGGGAGTGTAGCTGTAAAAACAATCAAGCGAACACTTTTTCTAAAGTTGGCAGTCTTGGTCACACTCCACGTAGTGGCTGTTGGTCTTATGTATTTTTATCAGGAGAAAGCCATAAAAAAGGGGAGTGCACACGTCTCTGCCCATCTACAAAGTACAGCGAAAACACAAGCGGAAGCTCTCAATGTTGCTCTTGCCGGGAAACAAGAAAACCTGGAATCTTTCGCCACAGTTTTTGAAGAAGAGAAAGAGCTAGAAATTCCCAAGATTATAAAATATCTTAATAGAGCCAAAGACATTTCGCATGTTTCATGCATGGGCTTTGCTGACGCCCAAGGAAATGCTTATCTAAATGACGGAAGT